>CAYFOU010000020.1:0-1350 GCA_964344805.1 uncultured Piscirickettsiaceae bacterium
GCCTGGGTGTCCTTGTCCGGGATCACCACCACATTGTGGGGACGACCATTGTGGACCACGATGTTGTGCTGTGCCGGAGCAACCCACTCCTCCAGCGCACTGGTTGGGAAGTCCTTGCCAAAGGCGTTCTCGGACGCCTTCGGCCCCCCATCACCGGAACCGACCGGCCAGCGATAGACCTTGTAGCCACACGCCACAATACAGTAGTCACAGGCTGTGGTGAGCACATCCGCATGCTTGGGTGGCAGTGGCGCGGAGTCTTCTGGCAAATAGTAATTGGTAGCCATTCTTCAATTCTCCTTAAGATTCTGTCGTATCAGACATGAGGTTCTGGTTACGGCCATAGATCAGCCCCATCATGCCCACCGCGTAGATGTCATCACCATCTATCTCCAGCAGCACCTGCGGCAGACTCTCATAGGCCTGACCAGAAACGATGATGCCGTGGCGGCGCACATCGTAGGTGGACAGGTGAAGCGGGCACGCCCCCATCACCCGGTGCTCACCCTCTGCATGGTAGCGTCCCTGCATCGGTCCCCCCTGATGGGTGCAGAGCGCACTAAAGGCGACCAGATCACGCTGTGGTCCCACACCGCCACCACACTTGACCCCGGTCTTCACCATGGTCGCCATCGAGTTCTTGCCATCATCCGGATAGTTGATGGTGACCGGCATGTTCTCCTTCATCTCGCTCAGCTTGCCAACCAGCTTGCGTGGATAACCCACTACACGCGCCTTGGTCTGCTCCGCCTGTGCAGTGCCGGGGAACAGGGTGATGGAAACGGTGCTGGCGGTGGCCGCCGTTGCACCACTGTACATCAGGAACTGACGGCGGTTGAGCATGCACTTGCCGTGCTCGGTTGCAGTCTGATCCTCTCTCTTCTTCACGCTTACTTCTGATTTCGTGGTCATTATTTCTTCTCCATCATCAGCTCTGCCTTGGTGAACAGAGGTGCATAGTCAGGCATCTCCGGACGCTCAATCTCAATCTCGTCACCCGAGAAGGCCTCGAGGAATGCGAGCAGGTCTTCCTTCTCCTCGTCACTCAGACCGAGCGGCTTGACCAGCTTGGACTTGGTCTGCGGGAACGAGGTGGAACGGCCATCCTCAGTCACGCCACCACGATTGTAGAAGTCCACAACCTCTTCCAGGCTGTTAAGCGTTCCGTTGTGCATGTAAGGCGCACTGTATGCGGTATAGCGCAGGGATGGGGTACGGAACTTGCCGATATCCCACTTGTTCTTGCCGCGATAGTAGTAGCCAGGATCATCCTTGTAGGTGCGGTACATCTCCTCACTGGAACCCTTGGCATAGAGTTCATAACGGAAGGTGATCTGCGCCAGACCATCC
>CAYFOU010000020.1:1476-8140 GCA_964344805.1 uncultured Piscirickettsiaceae bacterium
TCAGCGCCAGACGCGCCTCAACCAGATCAAACTCCGCATTACCGGCTACCGCACCAGATGCTGCAGACTTCGCCTGTGCCTCCAGAGAGCTTACAGAACCGGCCCAGAAGATACGGGGGTAGTAGGCGGAGTTGACCACCGTCTGGCTGTTACGCCAGTGGACGGTACCGGGATAACCACGCGAGATATCCTCGGCCCAGCCCCAGCCCTGATCCGGATCATGACAGGCAGAGCAGGGGGTAGAGGTATCACCACCGACCGCAGGCTCAAAGAACAACATCTTGCCCAGTTCGACCTTGGCCGGTGTGATCGGGTTGTCCGGAGGCACTGGAACCGGGCCCAGTGCTGCCAGAGGTGGGTTATCCTCACCACCCGCCGGCTTCAGCCCCGGAGCTACGGTTGGGGTATTCCCCATTGTGGCTATCTGCATCGGAGCAGGTGCTGAAGCAGCAGCCATCGGAGCGGGAGCGGGCATCTCGGCCTTCGCTACCACCACCGGTTTGGCCTCGGGGTCAGCGGTTGAGATGGAGGTTGCCTGTGAGGTGCACCCCACCATCAACGTTGCACCCATCGCGACTGCAGCGGCGATTGGGTGTCTCTTTCTCTTTTCAAACATATTCAATCTCCTGATCGCTTATTTCTTCGGTGGCGCACCAGAGAGCGCCTCCAGATAGGCCACCAGATCCGCCTTCTCACCATCGGTCAGGCGCAACGGCTTCAACAGCGTGCTCTTGTTGCTGTCCTCACCACCGCCCTGGTTGTAGAACTCGACCACATCATCCAGCGTCGCCAGCATGCCGTTGTGCATGTAGGGGGCGCTGTACTTGAGGCCACGCAGCTGCGGGGTCATGAATGTGCCGCGGTCGGAGCCATCCGCCTCATGAGACTGCACTGCCGCACCGATATCACGCTTGGTGTTGAAGATGTTCTCCACACCCATGGCGATACCGTAGGCGAGATAGGCCTGGTGGTTCATCGGATCGAGGAAGACATCGAGATTCTCGGGGACACCGGTGTTGTGACGTTTGCCATCGGAGTAGAGCGCTCCGGTATGACACTGGTTACAGCCCGCCTTGCCATCAAACAGCATTGCACCACGCTGGGCAGCATCACTCATGGTGCCGCTATCGACCGGCGCATTGCGGGTGGTCAGGGTCTTCATGAACTCCGGCAGCAGCTTGCGCACATTGCCATTGGAGGGTTCACCCATGCCGGCCGCCTTGTAGAGCGCCAGATACTCGGAATCCTGCTTGACGCGCTCCTGCATCATCCGCATATCCATATTCATGATGTAATCCTCGGTGATCATCTCACGGGTCACATCATTGAGGTTGGTGCCGATACGACCATCATGCATCCAGGTCTTCTTGTGAGCGGTGTTGAGCAGAGACGGGGCATTACGGAAGTGGCCGTTACCTGGATAACCAGGGGAGAGCGCCTCCTTGCTGCCAAAACCGTGGTTTGGATCGTGACAATCCGCACATGCGATAGCCGCATCACCGGAAAGGCGGCGGTCAAAGAAGAGTCGTTTTCCGATCTCTGCCTTCGCAGCATTCACCTTGATCTTGGCCACCGGGCCATGCTCTGCAGCGATCGAAGTGGATGCCCCGACACTCAGGCTCAGCACAATTGCTGCTGCAACTGCTCCCCGCACCGTGGCGGCTGCGCCTCGAACCATTGTTCGTCGTTCTCCCATATTGTTTCTCCATTGTGTGGTTGGACAAATCATTCAATTGACTCACCGGACACAGCGATTTGTGCCCGACTGAAAAAGCCGCAGGTAGGGAGTGCAGCATCTATGCCACAGCATCAAAATAAAAAATAGGGCATCAATAACAGACGGTTACTTATGTTCCGTATATTACGAAACACTAACAACCACACTTTTTATATGAACATTCCGTTCACTTTCCCGGATAACCCCTGAGAATGAGTCTGAATGGTTTGAACAATCCGTTCCTCCCCTCATTTTTCTCCTGACGATCAAGCCCCCAGAAGGTTCATTCATATCACTCTCCCAAGTCGTCTGCGCTCAGGGAAGAGCACAGTCGAGCGACACAGGGATATGCTTGAGCGCACTTGGGAGAGTGATATGGATGGACTTATGCCGCGCTTTATACAGAAAAAAATCCCCTCACTGTTACCAGAGAGGGGTTAGGAAAAAACCCAAAGGAGAATGAAACTTCTGAATCTATGTCTGCACTCTGCGCTGACTGCGTATCAGCATCAACCCAGCCAGGAACAGCGCCAACGCAATCCCGCCTGATACGGAGTAGAGACGGGTGTAGTCCACCTCGGGAGGCAGTACCAGCCAACTCCAGGTGGTGAGTGTATGTTTGGCCCCTTTCTCGCCGTTGCTGCCATCCCAATTGGCGAAGGAGATGGGGAGGAACTGCCCCTCAACAAAATGGATATCCCCGAAGTCGCCCCCATTGCGCAGGCGCTTCATCAGGATGCGCCAGCGCCCATCCTTCCACACACCACTCGCCTGTAGTGAGCCATCTCCGATACGGGGCTCGATCTTCTTGTCCGGCCCGGTCGCATCCAGCAACATGCCGCCACCCGGCATCGGGGGCTCCACACTGCCCGCATTCCAGTACCACATGGTGGTGGGATGGCCACCATCTCCATGACGATAGAGCGGTTTGACCACCACCGGTGCGGTCTCATAGGCCTCCTCTTTCGGGAACTGCACCGCTACCGCATCGGAGAAGAGCTCCAGGTTCTCATCCTGAATCCCCTCGGAGACCTCCTCACCGGGACGGCTGTCGGTACGGTCATCAATCTCCAGCATCAGTGCGATCTCACGCTCATTGTAGAGTGCACGCACGGTGATGGCATCGTTGAGCGGGGTAAAGAGGCGCTCCTCCTTGATGATGTTGGGGACCAGCATCAGGGAGGTCGCCTCTGCCCCCTGCCATGCGGCATCCTCCACCGTCTGTGGCAGCTCACCCGCCACCTTGGCAGCACGAATCATGTTGCTATCACCAATCGGCGTAGTGGTCTCACGCAGGCTGTAGACGTAGTTGGCGATATGCCAGCGATCCTCCAGACTGACCGGGTCCTTGTTCCCCTCCTCGGTGGCGCGGTGGGCCGGCATCGGGGTACCGGGAATACCGATCGAGAGGCGGCTGTAGATATTGCGGATGGTCCGGGCACGACTCTCCTCCAGCGTCTTGCCATCCGTAAAGTTGGTGGCACGCCAGGTCCATGGCTTGGTCAGGTCACGCGGCCAGATGCGGTTGCCCCAGTCATCCGCCAGCTGTTTGCCCGAAATGATGTTCCCTCGTCCGCTATCACCGTGACACTCGGTACAGGACTTCTCGAAGGCAGCCTTGCCCAGCTGGATCGATTCCGGGGTGTAGGCAATCTGCCCCTCTTCCGGCTCACGTTCGGTGATGATGCGAAAATCATCCTTCAGGTAGCGCCCACTATCCTCATCATAGTCCTCATCCTCGGCATCCTCCGGCGGCCACGATGCGGCGACGTCGAACGATTTAATCACCGGGATGAGGCTCTTGATTTGCTCTTCCGTGAGCAATGACCCCCATCCCGGCATACCTGTACCGTCCAACCCCACCTCAATGGTGCGGAACAGATCCTCATCACGCGGCAGCGTCATGCCGGGAGAGGTTTTATATTTGAACAGCGCCAGTGTGAAATCACGCGGTTTGGGATACATCAGCTCTGCAGCCACACCATCCCCCGCCCCCTCTTCTCCATGGCAGACCGCACAGCGAAACTGGTAGAGCTCATCTCCCACCATCCCCTTGCGTTGACTGAGAATCGCATCACGCATCCCGGTCGCCGCCTCGGAATCCTCCAGATTCCAGATGCGGGGCACCTGGCCGTTATAGTCGAAGATGAACATCAGCACATTCCAGATATCCTCCTCACTCAACATCTCATGCCATACCGGCATCGCCGAGTTCCATGGAGTCCCCTCCTTGGGCAGACCGGGGCCTCCAGTGGCTGCACGCCAGAACAGGAACGCCTCCTGCTGCTGCGGAATCACCGTCGGGTCCTGGAAGTTGATCGGCTGCGGATTGAACCCCTCGGCATAGTGCCCCTTGCCATCAAGCAGATCACCATGACAGAAGAAGCAGTTCTCGTAGTAGACATCGCGCCCTGCAGTAACCGCCTCACCATAGCGCTCCATCGCCGCCTCTTTATCTCCCCCCTTCCACTGCTTCAGCACCTCGCTACGTACCGGACTCTCCAGACTGTTGAGATCAAAGCGCTTGCCCCAGATCTTCACCGTAGAGGGGGGCGCCGGATGAACCTGACGCAGCTCCACTGGAGAGTCGAGCGAAGGCAACAGCATATTGAATACGGTATAGCCCACCGTGGCGGGAATCGTCAGCAGGAAGAACCAGCGGGTCAGCGTCAGCCGCAACCCCTCCCCACGCAACACATTCTGGATCGGTGAGAGAAACTCCGCCCAGCGCTCATCATCGAAAGAAAAGTAGAGCAGAACCCCGACAATGGTGATCAACATGAACTGAATCACCAATGACCTTGGCATCAGAGGTGGGAAGGCATTTGTGAAGAAGAGGTAGGCAGCGATGACCACCAACACTGCCTGCCAAAATGCCGTTATGCCAAATCGTCTCATCGGGACTCTACTCCAACTGCCTGCAACAATCCATTCATCTGATGCGCTCCACTACTGCTGCTGAAGCGCCTCGACAACCATCATCAACTCCTTGACCGTCATCTTTGCAGCAAAATTGGTCGGCATCAGACCGGCAGCAAAGCCCTCGGCAATCTCCACATCGGGGTCGACAATCGCCTGCTGCAGCGCAGCCGCATCCATTCGCTCCCCCACTGCAGTGAGATCAGGCCCCAGTGCACCACCGGAACCATTGATAATGTGACAGGCGAGACAGCCGTGGTTACCGATCACCTCTGCAGCGCTCGCCGCCGGAGCAGACCCGGCAACAGACGTTGTTCCTGCCACCGAAGCCGGAGCTGGTGCCTCGGTTGGCAGGGCAACGGTTACCTCGTTGCCATCCTTGGCCTGCATGAAGGCGATGATCGCATCCATCTCCACATCGCTCAGATCGATCGGTGCCTTGTTGATCACCGGCATCGGGGATTCGGTGTCGCCACTCCCCTTCTTGCCGAAGGTGGCGACCACATAACTGCCCGGATCAACCATCGACTCACGCAGGTAGCCCTCCACATCACTCGCTCCACCTGCATAGCGCTGATCCGCCAAGCGCTCCTTCGAGGCATCCACCATATTCATCGCCAGAATATCAGGGGCACGCCCCATGTTGTTATGGCACAGGGTGCAGGTCCCCTTGCCGCTGAACAGCTCCTCCCCCATGGAGACAAACCCCTCCATGGTGAGCGCACCAAGATCGACCGGCTTCTCCACCGGGGCCTCTCCCTCCACCTGCGGCAGGATATTGGCCACCAGGGTAAAGACCAGAATCAGCCCCATGCTGAAACCGAGGGTGGAGAGCAGCACATGACCACGCTGATGCTTCATCACACCTCTCCCTCTACAGGCGCAACCTGCTTCTGCCCGCTGAGGTTGGCCACCCAGAAGACAAAGAGCACAAAGATCAGGAACAGCACCGTCACCAGCGTCACCATATTGCCGGCATAGCCAATGGAGGGAATGTAGTTATCGGGTGAGTTGTCCTTCATCACCGTATAGACATGCCAGTGGGTCTTCACCGAGGAGCGCACATACCCCATCAGCCCCATCAGCCAGGTGAAGGCAACCGGCAGCGCAAACAGCGCATACTGGGAGCGGTTGGAGACCTTGCCCCATACCGCCGGGTACTTCACCTTGGCCCCCTTGTACATCATGCCGTCAATCACCACACCCGCCACGATCACGATCAAGGTCGAGATTACCTGGGTCACACTGGAACCGACCTTGTAGACGGTATTGGTGAAGTAGCCGTAGTAGACCCCGGCAAAGATGATATTGACGATGGCCGCAATATAGATCGCCACCAGCAACGCATTCCCCAGCGGTGCCCAGCTCACCGTAGCCTCTTTATCCGAGCGGCGATAGAGCTGGAAGGAGAGGAAGGTGGCGATCAGCATCAGGTTTACCGCAATATTCTTCGCCGGCATGATCCCCAGCGGACCGAGGATGTGGTGGTGACTGCCCCCCAGTGCCGCAATCTCGCTGGCGGTCAACAGCAATGTATGCGGAGTCATCCAGATCAGGAAGCAGAGCACCAGCGTCACCGCGATCCACTTGATCAGTCCCTGATAACGCCGCGATCCCTCGGTGCGCGACATCCCCGACCAGAGATAGTAGTTGGCCGCCAGCAGAATGGTGCCGATCAACACCGCCTGCACGATAAAGAGCCAGGCGAGAATGCCACCCATTGCGGTAATCCCCATCTGCTGCGAATAGGCGTAGACCTCCGCCATCAACCAGTAACCGGCAAACGGCAGTGGCAGGAAGGCGAGAATCGCAATGAAGTTGGAGGTATACCCCATCCAGTCATAGTGCGCCTTCTGCGCCTCGTTCTGCGCGGCGAGGAACTTGAAGCCGGCATAGGCGCCGACCACCGCCCCCCCAAAGGCGACGTTGGCAATAAAGCGGTGGAGGTTGACCGGATTCCACAGCGGCCCCTTCATCACCTCCCAGATATTGCCGATCACCGCCCCCACCTCATTCACACCGGAGGGG
>CAYFOU010000020.1:8158-23051 GCA_964344805.1 uncultured Piscirickettsiaceae bacterium
CCCAACCGTAGTAGTAGGTATAGAGAAAGAAGGTCTCGAGAAAGAAGAGCAGCGCATAGACCAGCATCTGCGCCCCGAACACCTCCATCATGTAATCCATGAAGGTGGGGTACAATAGGAATAGTGCCAGCGCCAGCGTGCCGCCAAACAGTGCGGTGATGGAGTAGGCGGTGAGGCTGATCTTCATGAATTCATGGGCCATGTCGTCGTAACGATCATCACCGCTCTTCACCCCCATGATCTCGATACCGACCACAAACATCGGCACCGCCAGCACCAGCGCGCCGAAGAAAAGATGCATCTGCGCCACCACCCAGACAATCGCCCGGCTGCTGACCCCAACATTGGGGTAATCATCACGACTCGGTTGCGGGGCGGGCTCCAGTACCGGCTCCTCCCCCTCCATATACTGCACCAATGCCTCTGCACTGTTAACAAAACCGTCCCCCTGCAGAGAGCCGATCCAACCCACCGAAAACAGGGCTGCGGCCAGCAGCCAGAAACCCCAGACTCGTCCCGTGGTTCGATTCATTGTGGTCATGCTACTGCGCCGGGGTCAGATCAAGATTGAGCGGGAGCCCCTGCATCCCCATCACCAGATGGTCCATTGCGTAGAAGAGCAGAAAGGCGGCCAGTAGTGCCCCCAAAAAGAGGATTCCTCTATTCATCAATTCTCCCAAAGATCGTTATTATCGATTCAGCCTTGTTCAGTGGTGCAGCACCACACCACCCGAGTAGATCAGTAGCCACCAGAAGAAGAGCACCAACCCCGCAGCAGTCCACAGAAAGAGCTTCGGCCCCCAGGTACTCTGGTGCCCGCTTCCCTGCTCTTTATGATGCTCTGTTTTCTGATCCACCCCGGTGTCCTCTTCTTGCAACCTTGCAGCCATTTCAGCCCTCTGCAGCAGGTTCTATGCCAACCCCGACACACAACCAATAACAGACTGTTTTTATTGAAAACCAAAACAGAAATTGAACGATTCGTTCAACTCAAAAAGTACCCCCTCCGGGCAACATCCCCCACAAAATGAACGATCCATTCAATCGAGAGTGGAACAGATCCATCCATTGAACGCTTTATCCAAGGAAAAATTGCGTTTTATTCTCAAACACCCACAACAACCCTATACCAATCAATCAGATAGATCAGTGGCACACCTAATGCATACAGCCCCAAAGTACTCAATCGCGACAGGGACCAGAACGATCCATGAGCCGTAACCAGACACTCGACGCACTGACCGAACTGTTAAAGAGTGGAGATGAGGCAGACCGCTGCTACGTCACCCAGGCACTCGGCAAACTGACCGAACCAGGCGAGCAGAACCGGGTTGCCAGCGAACTGCTCCCCTATCTGCGTGATCAGGACATTGATGTCTGCGTCGACGCCGCCACCACCCTCGGCAAGGTCGGGGGCAAGGGGGTGGCCGAAGCACTGATCGAATCTCTGGAGATGGACCCCGATGGCGAAGTCAAACGTGCCGTCGCCGAGGCGCTGGGCGAACTGGGCGATCCACGCGCCATTCCCGGGCTGATCCGGGTGATGGAGGAGCGTGACGAGGGGATCGAGATCATCGAGGATGGCTGGGACCTGTGGTGGGATGTACAGCTCGCCGCCGTCAAGTCACTGGGCAAGCTGCAAGCCAATGATGCGGTACCCCATCTGGTCGAGCTGCTGGACAGTGAAGAGGGAGAGGATATCGAGACCGATATCCTGCGCGCGCTGGCGGAGATCGACAGCAAGGAGAGCATTGATGCACTGGAGCAGATTCTCCAGTCCAGCACTTCGCGCAAACAGCGCCGCGTCGCTACCGCACTCGGCCACGCCAGCTCTGCCGATGCAGTCCGCATTCTGGGGCGCGCCCTGCAGCTCCCCCATCCCGAGGTGCGCACCCATGTGATTCAGGCGCTGGAGGAGCAGGATGCCAAGCGCTACCTGCCTGCCATCATGCTGTTGATCAAGGATCCCAATGCAGAGGTACGTAGCGCAGCCACCCATGCCACCACGGCACTGGGGGAGATGAAACGTCCCACCCAGGAGAGTATCGACCTCTTCATCCGTCTGCTCGGGGATGAGAGCACACAGGTACGGGCCGCTTCGCTCAACACCCTCGCCAATTTCGACTACAGCGTACTGGAGGAGAAGTTCACCCCCAATGCCGATGCGGTGGCACAGGTGATCACACTGATTGGGGATACCCATATCGAGACCTCAATCGCAGCCACCCGCCTCCTCTCCAGCCTCAACACCGCAGAGGGAGAGGTACAGCTGATCGAGGTGCTACAGGATTCAACACGGGAAGCGGCCATTCGCCGTCAGGCGGCGCTGAGCCTCGCACTAATGGAGGCGGTCAGCCCTGCGGCAGTCGGGGCACTGACTACAGCGTTGCGGGATGAGGAGAAGGTGGTGCGTCTGGCAGCACTGGCAGCGCTCTCCGACTGCGAAAACCGTTACCAGCCTCCCGAGGTCGCCGAGGATGAGATCGCCCCGATGCGCCCGCTGGAAGTGATCCTCGCCGCACTGCGCTATGAGGTGGAGCTGGTCGAGGCAGAGGACGCTGAAGACAACCCAGTGGAGACCACGGACAACGAGAGTTCCACAGAAGAGAACCTGCAGCAGGTCCAGTTCAACGCCGATGCAGAAGCGGCGGAGGCAGAGAAGGCACAGGAGCCCACTCCAGAGCCCACCCTCCCCAACTTCCCGGAATCGGCCGAATTCAGTGAGATCTCCCGCGAGAGTATCTCCACACTGGAGAGCATCGCGATGGACAATGTCGAGGCGACCCTGGTGGACGAGGAGGAGGCCACGGTCGAGGCCCCGGAGTTTGATGAAGAGACCATGGAGTATCTCGCCATCCTCGACCAGAACGAAGAGGCCCATCAGCGTCGAGAACGCCGCTTCAAGAAGGCCGACATCTATACCGATATACGTCGCATGGCGGCCACCATGCTGGGACGCAACGACAGCGAGCGTGCCATCGAGGCACTGATCCAGATCCTGCAGGACGAAGATCAGGAGATCCGTCGCCTGGGTGCCGATGCACTGGCTGAGATCGCCACCCGCTCCCCCACCCACCCTGCCCTGCTGCACGCACCAGGGGCACTGATCTCGATGGCCCACTTTGGTGATCCCGATCTGCGCATGGCAGCACTGCGTGCGCTGGGACGAATGGAGAACCGCTCCGCACTGCCGGTACTGCTGGAGGGGCTGGCCGATGAGGATACCATAGTGCGCATGGAGTCGATCCGTGCCCTGACTGCGGTCACCACCAGTCCACTCAATACCGATGAGGCGGGCCACATGGTGATCCATGAGGTGAGTGACCAACAGGTACTGGAGCAGATCGCCGTAGCACTGGACGATTCCCAGCCCTCGGTACGCAAGTACGCCGCCGATGCAGTGACCACGCTGCTGCAACAGGGCAATATCGATACCGAACAGCGCAACGCGATAATCCAGAAGATTCTCGATGCCGGCTTTGCCGGTGCCGGTGAGCAGGCCCGCCATATGGGGCAGGCACTGCGCATGCTCGACCGGGAGAGCAGCAGCCACCATCTACTGCCGCTGCTGAAGACACTCAACAGCAGTGCCGAGCGCCGCTTCGTAATCGAGATGCTGGAGGAGATCCACCAGCCGGAAACCATTACCCAATCCCCGGAACAGCGCCTGCTCTCCCGCCAGGCCGCCTGATCCCCACCCCCTTACCTCTAAAAAGACAGGAGTCAACTGCATGAACATCACCAAATCTCTGGGCCACACACTGGGGGCCGCTGCCATCACTGCCGCAGCACTCGCCACCCCATTCACCGCTGCTGCCGCCTACAAGGTGGCCGACGTCGCCAACGGCGGCACCATCAGCGGTACCGTGACCCTGAAGAAGGCGCCCCCCAAGTCTGCCCACAAGGTCTACAACATCAAGAAGGACATCGACATCTGCGGTAGCGGCAAGCGTGTGGTCGACTATGTACGGACCAACGGCAAGGCATTGCTCGACACCGTGGTCTACCTGACCAAGGTAAAGGAGGGCAAGGCGTGGGGTGACACCCCTACCGAGGCGCAGCTCGACCAGAAGGGGTGCGAATTCACCCCATTCCTCACCGTCATGCAGAACGGTGGCAAGCTGACCGCAATCAACTCCGATCCGGTACTGCACAACATCCACACCTATGAGCTGCTGACCGGCACCATGAAGGGGCCGAAGAAGACCATCTCCAACGTCAGCCAGCCGGACCAGGGCAGCAAGGTCTCCAAGAGCGTGAAGCTGAAGAAGGGTGATGCGATGAAGGTGGAGTGCGATGCACACGACTTCATGCACGGCTTCGTCTTTGTCGCCAAGAACCCCTACTACGCCGTGGTCGACAGCAATGGCAAATACACCATCGACAACGTACCTCCCGGCAAGTACAAGGTGATGGCCTTCAACGGCTTCCTCAAGCCGGGCAAGGGCAAGGCGGTGATCAAGGGTGGTGACAACGTAACCGTTGATTTCAAGATGAAATAATCCTCAAGCAACAGGAGCTCAATGATGACCCATTGGATACCGGAAAAACTGACGCTGTTTGATTACATGATCCTCGCAGGAGGCGCCATCAATATCCTGGTTGTACTCTCGATTGTCGGCTGGTTCTTTCTCGGCTGAACGCCAGTGAAACCATCACTCCTGTAGCCCTCAACCCATCCCCCGTTCAACGGGGGATGTCTGTTTCCGGGCACCACAAGGCCATACCATCCATAGGTATTTAATTGCCATGCATCAAGAAAACGTTGTTCGCATCGAGGCCCATCGCCCCGCTCCCCTGCCCACCTACCGCAGCATCCTGCTGGCCGTCGACTCCTCCGACCACGCCAACCGCGGCACCACCGAGGCATTCCGTATTGCCAAACCGTTCGGCACCACGGTCACCGGCACCCACGTCTACGCCGCCAGGCTCCACGATGTACGCTTCCGCCAGATGGAGGGCGGGCTGCCGGAGCCATTCCGCGAAGAGCAGGAGCTGGAGCGCCAGCGCGATGTACACGACAACCTGATCACCAAGGGGCTGTCGATCATCACCGACTCCTACCTGGATCAGGCCGAACACAAGGCCGAAGAGAACCATATCCCGTTCCAGCGTCGCTCGCTGGAGGGGAAGAACTATCGCGAGCTGACCCGCGAGGCCAACAGCTGGAACTATGATCTGCTGGTGATGGGTGCCCTGGGGCTCGGCGCGATCCGCGGCAGCCGCCTCGGCAGCGTTACCGAACGGGTTGCACGCCGCAGCGAGATCGACCTGCTGGTGGTCAAGGAGCCGGAGAAGCCGCTCAACCGTGGCCCCATCGTGGTTGCCATCGATGGCTCCAGCCGCGCCTATGGCGGTCTGCTCACCGCCTTCTCCCTGGCACAGGCGTGGGGCTGCAGCGTGAAGGTGATCTCCGCCTTCGACCCCTACTACCACTATGTCGCCTTCAACCGCATCGCCGGGGTACTGTCGGAGGAGGCGGGCAAGGTCTTCAAGTTCAAGGAGCAGGAGAAGCTGCACGAGGAGATCATCGACTCCGGTCTGGCCAAAATCTATCAGGGCCACCTCGATGTCGCCCAATCCATTGCCGATGAGTATGGCATCGAGATCGAGACCCAGTTGCTCGACGGCAAGGCACATGATGCGGTGGAGCGCTACGTCGCCAACGCCCGCCCCTCGCTGCTGGTGGTCGGCAAGCTCGGCATCCACGCCGATGAGGAGCTGGACATCGGCGGTAACAGCGAACAGCTGCTGCGCAACGTCGAGTGCGCGGTACTGCTAAGCCAGCGCACCCATGAGCCGCGTGTCGATGTGGTGGCCGAGAGCACCACCTCCTGGACCCACGAGGCGGAGGCACGGATGGAGCGGGTCCCCTCCTTTGTGCGCAACATGGCGAAGATGGCAATCCTGCGCTATGCACAGGAGCGCGGTCACACCGTGATTACCGAACGCATTGTTGAGGAGGCGACCGCACAGCTGATGCCGGGCCACGCCGAGCAGGCGATGGAGGAGATCGTCGAGGCCTACGAGGCGGGCGAGCTGAAACGCAGCCCGGAAGATGTCAGGCAGATCACTGACGAGCTTATGCGCTGGGACAGCGATGCAACCCGGCTACTGATGGGGGTCGAAGATCTGGCACTACGCGGCAACCTCAGCATGCGCGCCGAGAAGCGGGCACGCGGAGAGCGCTCCCATCGGGTCACCCTTGAACATATCCGCCCCTTCGTTGAACAGAGCCGTGGTACAACCGAACCATTGAACTGGGGGGCTGCTGCACTGGCACGGCTGGCCAGGGTGCCCGAGGGCTTTATGCGGGACTCCAGCAAGGCGCACATCGAACAGTATGCACGGGATAACGGAATAGCGGAGATCTCACTGCAGGTGGCCGAAGCGGGATTGAGCAAGGCACGCAAGGCGATGGAGAGCACAATGTCGCAGCAGCAAGAGGCGCCATTCCAACCGCAACAGTCGGCCAGCATCTGCCCCTTTGCCAATCTGGCCAACCACGACAAGGAGAAATCACGGCAGAAGGCGGTAGAACAGGCCCAAACCTCCACCCTGCAGTGGAGCGCCGAGGCCGAGGCGCGGATGGAGCGCATCCCCGAAGGCTTTATGCGCAACCTGACTCGTCAAAGAGTGGAGCAGTTTGCCAAGAAGCATGGCACCAGTGAGATCACCGAGGCGCTGGTCGAGGAGAAGTACAGCGAGTGGGCCGCAGGCTCCAGTCGGAAAAAATCCTCAATGGTGTGGGAGGAGAGCGCAAAGGCACGTATCGAGAAGATCCCCGAATTCGTCAAGGGGATGGTGGTGCTGGAGGTGGAGCGTTGCGCCCATGAACTGGGGTTGGAGCAGGTGACCCATGCCGCCGTCGACAAGGCGAGCCAGACATGGGAGATGGGGAGTGGCTTCCATAAGGTGAATTACGCCGAAGGCGTAAGAGAGGGTGCCCTGGGGTACTCCGAATCCAATCCGGACCAGTATAAATAGTTCACGCCAATGAACGATCTCTATCTACTGGCGATCAACCTCACCCGGCGCTGCAATCTCAACTGCAGCCACTGCTATCTCGATGCCGAGACCCTGCAACATGGCGGTGAGGGGGAGCTGACCACCCGCGAGGTGGAGCAGCTGCTGGATCAAGTGGCCGCCCGCAGCCGCGATACCATGGTGGTGCTGACCGGCGGTGAACCGCTGCTGCGCAAGGATCTGGAGCAGCTGGTGGCCCACGGCTCCAGGCTGGGACTGTCGATCGTGATCGGCACCAACGGGGTACTGCTCAACGAAAAGCGGGTCCAGTCACTGCAGGCGGCCGGGGCGATGGGGGTCCGTGGCTGCCCCGGCAGCTGGGAGAAGACCCTGGCGGGGATGGATGCCTGCCGCAAGCATGGGCTGCCGTTCCAGCTCCACTTCTCCATCACCGAGGGCAACGCCGCCGAGCTGGAGAGCATGATCGACTTCACCAAGTCGGTCGGTGCCCACCTGCTCAACATCTTCTTTCTGGTCTGTACCGGCCGTGGCGAGAAGATGAGTGATATCACCCCGCAACGCTATGAAGAGGCCCTCAACCACATTGTCGAGGCCCAGCAGAGACATCCGGAGTTGATGATTCGTGCCCGCTGCGCCCCCCACTACAAGCGGATCACCTATCAGCACGATCCCAACAGCCCGGTCACCCGCGCCGAGGGGTATGAGGGGGGCGGCTGCATCGCCGGTACTCACTACTGCCGCATCACCCCGGAGGGGGGTGTGACCGCCTGCCCCTATATTCCCGAAGAGGAGGGCAATATCCGCCAGCAACCCTTTATCGAGATCTGGGACCACGCCCCCACCTTTGAACAGCTACGCAACCCGACACTGGGGGGCAAGTGTGGGCAGTGTGAGTACCAGCTCCTCTGTGGTGGCTGCCGTGCCCGCCCCAAGGCGCTGGGTGACGACCTGATGGACACCGACCCCTGGTGCAGCTACCACCCGCAACAGGGGGCCATCATTCAGCCACTCAATGTCGCACAGCAGGAGACCATCACCTGGACCGAAGAGGCAGAGAAGCGACTGGGACGGGTCCCCGGATTCCTGCGCAAGATGGTAAAGAAGCGCGCCGAGCACCATGTGAGCGAACAGGGGCTGGAAGCGGTTACCTCCGAGGTGTTGAGAGAGCTCTCCAGCAAGCGCTTCGGCGGCAATATGCCGAGGCGCCCGGATGCGGTTTCCGGCGATTCCGCAGAGACACCACCGGTTGATTTGGTATGGACCGCCGAGGCGGAGAAGCGGCTGGAGGCCTCTCCCCACTTTCTGCGCCAAGGGGTCCGCGCCATAGCCGAGGATATCGCCCGCACCGAAGGGCGGTTGGAGGTCAACATCAATCTGTTGAAGCGCCTGGAAGAGGAGGATGATCCGGAACGCAAGCTGGCCTGGGAACCGGCCGCAGAACGCAAGCTGAAACAGTTCCTCGCCAGTCGTCCACCACAGGTAGTACTGTTTGTGCAGCCCTCTCTGGAGGCGGCCGCCGAGCGCGAGGCGAAGCGGCGTGGCGATGATGCCGTTACCGCTGCCGACATCCAGTCGATTATCGATACCCAGCTCGCCGGAGTGGAGTGGGAGCCCGATGCACTCCGACGGGTCGAGAGCGCACCGGACTTCAACCGCGCCGGGATCAAGAAGGCGGCGGAGTTCAACGCCCGCCATGAAGGCATCACCCGCATCACCTCGGAGGATCTGACCCGCTTTCGCAACCGCGCAATGATGAAGGCGGTACGCCGCCTGCGTGGTTTCGGCATGGAAGAGCTCAACTTCAATGCCTGGGAGATTGCCAGAGAACGGGTCCCCCGACTCAAGGATAACGCCCAGGCGGAACAGCGCTTCCACGCCATCCGCACCCACATCGAGCGCCATCAGGGAGAGAACGGAGAGGGGCTCGGCATTCTCGACCGCCAGCTGCTCGACCAGATGAAGGTGGAGTTGAAAAAGCCGCGCAAGAGACGTGAGGAGCAGACTCAATGAGCCGTCCACCCGAGGTGATCATCATCGGCGGCGGTATCTCCGGGCTTGCCACCGCCTGGTGGCTGGCGCAGGCCGATATTCCCGTTGAGGTGTGGGAGCGCGAGCAGCACCCCGGCGGGAAAATCCAGACCACGGCTCATCAGGGCTATCTGCTGGAGCAGGCGGCTGCGCTGCTGCTCAACTTCCGCCCGGAGGTGGCCGAGTTTGTCGAACAGAGCGGACTGGAGCCGCTGAAGAGCCGCCGCACCCCACTGGCCGAGCAGAACCGCTATCTGCTCGACAACGGTCAGCTCAATGCAATGCGGATGAAGATGGGTGACTTCATCCTCTCCAGCCAGTGGAGTCTGCAGGGAAAGCTGCGAATGATGCTGGAGCCGCTGCTGCCACGTGGCGGTAGCGAAAGCGAAACCGTCACCCAATTCATCACCCGCCGCTTCGGTCACGAGCTATTGGAAAAGGCGATGGACCCATTTGTCTCCGGCACCCTCGCCTCCGACCCCGATCGGGCCAATGCCGAGGCCACCCTGGGACGTCTGACCGCACTGGAGAGAAAATATGGCAGCCTCACTCTGGGGGCGATCATCTACAAGATCGCCCGCAAGCATAGCGCCTGCATTACCGAGACCTTCTCCTTCGAGGGGGGGATGTCGACCCTGGTGGAGCAGCTGGCACAACACCCCGGCATCACCCTGCGCACCAACCACCGGGCGACATCGGTAGAGCCCGGCCCCTACGGCTGGCAGCTACACACCACCGACTATCAAAACAACACACGCCACCACCATGCCCGTGAGGTGATCTTCAGCACCCCGGCCCACACCACGGCCCATCTGCTGCAAGGGGTCGCCCCGGAGGTAAGTCGGTTGCTACAGGGGGTTGAATACGCCTCACTCGATGTACTCCACACCGGCTTTGATCGAGCGCAGATTGCCCATCCACTCGATGGCACCGGCTTCCTCACCCCGCGCCGGGAGCCGGTGCCATTTAATGGTAATATCTGGATGAGCAGTCTGTTTCGTGGCCGGGCACCTGAGGGGAAGAGCCTGCTCACCACCTACCTTGGCGGCGCACGCCATCCCGAGGTGAGCGAATGGAGTGAACAGCAGATCGTGGAACGTACACTGGAGGCACTAGAGCCGATACTGGGGATTCAGGGGGCGCCGGAGATGGTACAGCTGCAGCGCCACCGGCAGGCACTGCCCCTCTACCACGGTCCCTACGCGGCAAGGATGCGACAGCTGCAGCACGATCTAAAGCAGCACCGTGGCCTCCATATCGCAGCCAACTATCTCGGTGGCATCTCGGTACGGGACCGCATCGCCCAGGGGCAGCAGCTGGCCCAACGCCTGATCACATCCCACGCCCCCAGAACACACGCCTCCTCCTCTCCACTCTGGAAAGAGGCCCCCTCCTCACTGGCCGGAGCCTCATGAGCACCCCACTGCCACCACAGCCCAATCCATTCCCACTACGGCAGATCCTCCCGGTAGTGGCGGTTACCGCACTGCTGATGCTCTCCATCTCCAGCGCCATCGAATGGTACAGCGATGCGGTCTCCCTGCCCCGCTACTGCGCCGATCCGCAACAGGCACTGCACTATCTGGAGGCCGATCTGCGCCAACAGCGCCCCGCCGGAGAGGAAGCACGCAGACCCTACCTGATTGCCGCCAAGCTGCTGTTCCTGATCCCCCGTGCCTCCAATGAGTCGATTCCCGACTATCTCGACCGAGTCGAGCTGGAGCTGCTGAGGCGCTGCCGATGAGCCGTCGCCACTACACCATCTCCCTCGCCACCGCGCTGCTGGAGAAGCTGCGACAGTTTCTGCTCTTCTTCCTGCCGATGCTGCTGATGCTACTGGTGGCCGCCAGCATCCACTTCTACTCCGACTATGAGATCCGCCGCAGCTCGATCGAAAATGCAGAGCAGCTCAATATCCAGCTGGCGCAGCAGGTGATCGCCGGGGACATCTCCCGCATCGTCTCCGATCTGCTCTTCCTCTCCGACCACCTCAACCATTCCGCCCCCACCTCGGAGCAAGCCCCGGAGCAGGCCCCGGAGCAGAAGCGGGCCGCGATCACCCAGCTCTTCAAGAGCTTCGCCTCCAACAAGGGGATCTACGACCAACTACGCTTTATCGACAACCACGGCATGGAGCAGATCCGCGTCAACTACCACCAGGGCACGGTGACCATCGTCCCCAAGGGGAAGCTGCAGGACAAGTCGGAGCGCTACTACGTGAAGCAGGGGCTGAAGCTCAACCGGGGCGAGGTCTACCTCTCACCGATGGATCTCAACGTGGAGTCGGGCGAGATTGAGGTCCCTCACAAGCCGGTGATCCGTTTTGTCACCCCAATCACCGCCTCCAGCGGGCAGATTGAGGGGATCATCGTACTCAACTATCTGGGACGGGAGCTGATCGACAACTTCCGTCGCGCAGTCGCCTCAATCTCGGATCGTATTCATCTGCTCAACAGCGATGGCTACTGGCTCAGCCACATCAATCCGGTACGGGAGTGGGGCTTCATGTTCAACAACCAATCAAACTTTGGCCACGACTTCAGCGGAGAGTGGAACCGCATCCGCAAGGGGGGCAGTGGTCAGTTTATCTCCTCTCGCGGCCTCTTCTCCTATCTTACCCTCAACCCGCTGCAGGTGGCACAGGGGCGTGCCGGCATCGCTCCCCACCGCATCAACCCCTCAACCCAGAAGCGCTACCAGTGGCATATCATTGCCCACCTCCCCTCCAGCGAACTGGAGTCGACACCGGTCGGCTTTCTGCAGCAGAATCGCTCCCTCTACATCACCATCTTCACCTTCATCCTGATCCTCTCCTGGGTACTGGCCCACAACAGCCTGCGCCGCAAGCAGTTCGAACTGCACCGCGCCAACGAGTTGCGCTTCCGCGACACACTGGAGGAGATCCACCTTGCTGCACTCACCATCACCCCGGATGGCACCATACTGTTCTGCAACAACTACCTGCTGGGGCTGCTGCACCGTCGTCACAGAGAGGTGGTTGGCAAGAACTGGTTTACCCACTTCACCCCATCGGAGGAGCAGCTGGAGGCGCAGCAGTTCGCCCTCGCCCATGATCAAGAACCAGAACATTACAACTACCATGAATCCCATATCGTCAACGCCAGCAGCGAGCTGCGGCTGATCGCCTGGACCTCCACCACAATGCTGGATGAACAACAGCAGGTGGAGAGCATTACCTATATCGGTCAGGACATCACCGAACAGAGCGAGACTCGTGAGGCGCTGGCCAAGCTGGCACGTGCCGCAGAGCAGAGCCCGGCAGTGATCATGATCACCAATACCAGTGGTGCCATCGAATATGTAAACCCCAAGTTTACCGAGCTGACCGGCTACAGCTTCGAGGAGATAAAGGGGGAAAATCCCCGTATTCTCAAATCAGGCGCCACCTCACCGCAGGAGTATCGCCAGCTCTGGAGCACCATCTGCAATGGTCATGAGTGGCGCGGTACACTGCATAACCGCAAGAAAAATGGCGAACTCTACTGGGAATCGGCACTGATCTCTCCAATCCGTAACGAGGAGGGGAAGATCACTCATTTCCTCTCAGTGAAGGAGGACATCACTACTCGCAAGGCGCTGGAAGATGAGGTTCAACGGCGTCAGGAGGAGCTGGATCAGGCCCGTACCCTCGCCGTTGTTGGACGCATGGCCAGCATGGTGGCTCACGACCTGCGCAACCCACTCTCCTCAATCAAGATGGGGCTGCAGATCCTCAGCAAGAAGCTGGACAATGATCTGGAGGAACACGAGCTGTGCGAGATCGGCTTGGAGCAGATCCGCTATATGGAGAACATCATGGAGGGGCTACTCGCCTACTCTCGCCCCGACAAGCTGGAGTTATCATGGAGCAACCTCGACAAACTGATAGAGACTGCCGTCAGTGCAATCCAGAATCAGGTCGACGAGCACCGGATCAACATCACTACCCACTATCCACCAACACTGCCCACGCTGGAGCTGGACAAGGTGAAGTTCCGCCGGGTGCTCAACAATCTGCTGAGCAATGCCATCGACTCGATCATCGAGGCAGCCCCTGCGGCCCCTGAGATCACCATCGAGACCCAGCTTGACCTCAACCCGGAAGGCTCCTTCATCCGCCTGGAGATCTGTGACAACGGCACCGGACTGAAGCAGCAGGAGTCAGGGGCACTGTTTGAACCCTTTGTCACCACCCGTGCCAAGGGGACCGGGCTGGGATTGGCGATTGTGAAGCGCATTGTTGAACAGCACCGTGGCAGCATCTCCCTCTCTCCACAACCTGAGGGAGGGGCCTGTGTGCTGATCACCCTGCCCACCCACTATGCCGAGATGCCCACTGCCGTTCCATCACCGGAACGACAACTGGAGCAGACCCCGGAGACCTTTATCCAGACCGCCTCCCTGATAGATTAATCGAGAATAAGTGACATTATGGCCAACATCCTGATTATTGATGACGACGATGCAAGTTGCCGCACCTTGAGGCTCCACTTCCGTGCCCAGGGGCACAATGTAGAGATTGCACACGGTGTTGATGAGGGTATTGTCAGCGGCGAGCAGATGGAGAGTCCACCCGAGGTGATCATACTCGACATCCAGATGCCGGGGCGTACCGGTATTGATGGGTTGCCCGACTTTACCAGCCACTTCCCCAATGCCCATATCATTATGATCACTGCCTTCCACGATATGGAGAGCACCATCCAGGCGATGCAGGGGGGCGCCGATGACTACATCCACAAGCCGATCGACATCGATGAGCTGGACCACTCCATCACCCGTCTACTGGCACAGCGGATCGATGAGGCACAGATGCTCGACACCCCCACCACAGCCTCCGCCCGCTCCAAGATTGTTGGGCGCAGCAGTGCAATGCGCGAGGTGTTCAAGACCATCGGCCTGGTCGCCCGCAGCCCAGCCACCGTGCTGATCACCGGCGAGAGCGGTACCGGCAAGGAGCTGGTCGCCAACGCCATCCACGATGCGGGAGATCATCCGGAAGGCCCCTTCGTTGCGGTCAACTGTGCTGCAGTGGTGGAGACACTGCTGGAGTCTGACCTATTCGGCCATGAGAAGGGGGCCTTTACCGGTGCGGTCACCAAACAGGCAGGCAAGTTTGAACTTGCCTCCGGCGGCACCATCTTCCTCGACGAGATCGGTGAACTCTCCCCCAACATGCAGGCCAAACTATTGAGAGTGTTGCAGGAGAAGGAGTTCACCCCGGTTGGCGGCAAACATCCGGTGCATGCCAATGCACGGGTGATCGCTGCCACCAACATCAACTTCGAGGAGAAGGTGAAGAATGGTGAATTCAGGGAAGACCTCTTCTACCGCCTGCAGGTGGTCACCATCCACCTGCCACCGCTGCGCGAGCGCAAGGAGGATCTGCTCGATCTGGTGCGCAACCTGCTGGAGCGGATCAACCGTGAACTGGGACGCAACGTCAACCAGATCAGCATGGAGGTGATGAACTGTTTTCAGGAGTATGACTGGCCCGGCAATATCCGCGAGCTGGAGAACCTGCTGACCAAACTGGTGGCTCTCTCCCCCGGTGACTCAATCACCGCCGACCTGCTCCCCGGCAACCTCTGCATGCCGATCCCGGAGGAGTTGATTGCAGCCGATACCCCGATCAATGAGTCCGTACCGACACCACAACCGCAGCGCAGTGAGCAGGCCCTGCGCTCACTGCAGGAGGTGGAGCGGGAACATGTGCTGCGGGTACTGGATGCAACCGGCTGGCACAAGGGAAGAAGTTGCGACATCCTCGGGGTCTCCCGCCCTCGTCTGCGGCGGCTGATTGCACAGTATGATCTGGAGCCCCCTTCCTCCACAAGTGGCACGTCCAGTTAAAAACAAAAAAACATTAAAATTCAAA
>CAYFOU010000021.1:0-21882 GCA_964344805.1 uncultured Piscirickettsiaceae bacterium
CAATCTGGTCTGAGGTTGGGGGGTGTTTTGCCGATCATTAATGGATATAATTCCAAGGAGTTATACCTTGATCGGGGGGCATGATGTCAAAGGGGAGTAGTCATGAGTGATGATATTTTTTTCGCAAGTATCAAGGGGTTTCGTACCAGAAACCATCTGGAGGAGGTCTCCGGGTGGCTGGAGAAAAATGTGGTGCTGGGCCATGGTGAGGCGGATGCGGTAGGGCGCAACCTGCCGTTCGAGATCCCGATGGGTTACCCCTCCAAGGCGGAGGCGATGCGTTTTACCCAGAAGCTGGAGGAGCTGGGCTGCATCATGTCGTTCGAGAGTCTGGCGCAGAAGCGGGAGCGTGAGGCCCAGGAGGCTGCAATCGCCGCTGCAGCCGCCGCCGCTGCAGAGAAGGCGCTTGAAGAGAAGCAAGTACAGCAGGAGCTATCGGGCAAGCAGAAAAAATCGAAGAAGCAGGGGGGGAGTGACAAGAAGGCAGGTCAGGACTGGACCAAGATCGGGCTGATGGTCGCTGTGGCGGTACTGGGGATTCTGGTGGTCTGGATGGGGCTGAAGTCTGGTGGGGGGAATAGTGATGATGAGGAGCTCAGCGTACGCTACAGTGCCATTGACAAGAGCCCGGTGATGGAGATGCAGGCAGAGGCTGGCTCAGCGGCGGATTTCTCCCAAGTGGTCGGTAATATGGCCAAGTTTATCGATAAGCAGAACTACTCTCAGGAGGAGCGGGAGCAGTACTCCGACGACTATTATGGAGAGGTGCAGGGTGCCCAACCGCAAAAGAATCGTCAGGTGCGTAACCGCAACATCATGCTGATCCGGGTCTCTCTCGCCTTCTACAACAAAAACAAGGACGCCTGGCGCCGCCTGATTGCCGAGTATCACAACATTGGCGCCAACCTGAAGGTGAAAGAGCTGGTGAAAGAGATGGATGATATCTTCGGTGTGAAGGAGACGGTCGAAATCCTCGGCATGCTCCATCCAAAGGTGATTGAAGAGATGAAGAAGTTGAAACAGGAGAAGTAGATGAGTGTGTGCCCGTGTGGTTCTGGTCAATCCTATGCAGCGTGTTGTGAACCTTTCCACAAGGGGGAGCAGTCTCCACCCACTGCCGAGCAGTTGATGCGTTCACGTTACAGCGCCTATGCGGTAGGAGAGATTGACTACATCCACCATACGCTCCATCCGGACCACCGCGCTGATCATGATCTTGATGCAGCGAGAAAATGGTCCAGAGATTCCGAGTGGCTGGGGCTGGAGATTGTTGCGACCGAGCGGGGTGGTGCCGGGGATGGTCACGGGGTCGTGGAGTTCAAGGCCAACTACCGGGATCGTGGCGGGGTGCGTCAGGCCCACGAGATCAGCCAGTTCGAGAAGGTGGATGGCAAGTGGATGTATGTTGATGGGGAGATGCCGAAGCCGGAGACGGTACGTAATGACGGGAAAAAGGTGGGGCGCAATGAGCCCTGTCCCTGTGGTTCCGGGAAGAAATACAAGAAGTGTTGCGGTAGTCGATAGGTCCAGCGGCTGATGGGTCTGGGCGAATATCCAACGGTTACCGCAACGCTGGTCGCGTTGCGTGACCCGGGGCAGAAGGGTCATGTCCTCCAGCTGTTGAAGACCCACTACTCGATGAGTGAAGAGGATGCGCAGCAGGCGCTCGGCTCACTCCCCTTTCGTTTGCCGGTCTCCTTCTTTACCCTCAAGGAGGGGCAGAATGCGGTGCGTGAGCTGGTTGGGTTGGGGTGTGAGATCAAGCTGCGGGATATGATGGACCCGGAACCGGAGGAGGAAGAGGAACCCGCTCCAGCCCCGGCGCCGGTGGTTGAAAGTAGAGTGCCCCGTCCGGAGATTAGCCATCGACCGGCCCCCCCACCACCGGGGTTGACGGAGCAGAAGGAGAAGGGTGGAAAGGGGGTTGACCAGCGCTACCTGTTGATCGGGGGAGGCGTATTGCTGGTGGCGGCTGGTGCGCTTCTGCTCAGTGGACTGTTTTCCGGTGCGTCGGATGAGAAGGAGATTTCAGCCTCTGAAAAGGTGGAGAGGGTGGAACAGGGGGAGGATTCGATCTTCCGCACCCCCTTCCTCAGGGATCTGGCGGCCTCGATCGATGCCAAGCTCAACAAGATGCAGACGATGGATCAGTTCCTCAAGCGGCTGTCGAAACGGCTGGATCAGAACAGGGTCTCCAGAGAGGATCGCCACGCACTCTCGGACCACTACACCCGCAAGGCGCAAAAGCCTCGTCCCAAGGAGAGTAACCATATCCGCACCATGCGTTCGCTGAAAATGCTGGAGGTGGCGCTGACCATCAACAACAAGAATCGTACGGCGTGGACGCAGATGGTGGAGTTTTACCAGAGGAGTGGGATGAGCCACCGTGCCAGGAAGACCCAACTGGACATGATGGAGCAGCTGGGGCGCTCGACCATGGTCGATATTTATGGAGAAGAGGCGGTTGCTGAACTGGCCCAGTAGGGTCGATTATTCCACCAGTGTAACCCGGTCACGCCCCTCGCGTTTGGATTGGTAGAGACCTTCATCCACCCGTTCGATCAGCAAAAGTTCACTCTCACCAGGACGGAGTTGGGCCACACCGATGCTGACGCTATAGTTGAAACCGGGGCTGTCGAACTGCTCCAGATCGAGTGCAATGGTACGGCTGTGGCACCCCTTGTTGATGATATTGGCGATGGCATGGGCGGTCTGCAGATCACTGTTGGGGAGAATCACCATAAACTCCTCGCCACCATAGCGACCCGCAATGTCATTCTTGCGCACGCTGTCGGTCAGCAGCGTGCTGAAGTCGACCAGTACCTGGTCGCCCACCAGATGGCCATAGGTGTCGTTGACCTTCTTGAAGCGATCCAGATCCATCAGCAGGATGGAGAGGGGGCGGGTGGCATCCTTGCTGGAGGCGGCAATCTCGCTCTCCAGCTGACTCATCAGGATGCGGCGGTTGACCAGACGGGTCAGCGGGTCACGGCTCGCCTGACGGTAGAGGGAGAGCAGCATATGGAGCTGAGCCATCCCCGGCCACATGCAGATACCGGCCAGCAGCCCCAGCAGCCAGAGATCCTTCAGGGCGCCCTGACTGATCAGCGTACCCTCCATAAGGTGGGGGGCCAGGGTGAAGCCGACAATCATCAGGGTGTAGCTGACCCCTTCCATCATGGTCAGCGGGAAGATGGTGAGCATCACCACCATCAGATAGGGGAAGAAGGTGTAACCGACCAGCAGGGCATCGGTGGTCAGTGAGCCGTTGAGCAGTGGAATGGAGCTGGCGTAGAAGAGGCCGGGAGGGAGCAGCATCAGTGCCAGTCGTCTGCGGCTGCTCTCGATCTCAAAGGTGTGGACCGCCCAGAAGCCGATTACCAGCATTGATGCCGAGAAGGCGATCCGCATCCACACCATCTGGGAGAAGGCGTCATCGTTCAGTGAGTAGTAATCGATCGGAATCCAGAATGGGGCCATCAGGCCGAACGCCAGTGCAATCAGTTGCAGACGCATGTTGATCTGCTCGGCGCGGGTGCCGTTGAAGTCGATGGAGTGGTTGCGGATGGTGAGCAGGTCTCCCAGGTTGAGCGTCTCAAGCTGCTCCCGGTTACGTTGCAGTACCGATTTGAAAGGCATCATGGCCATATTTGCATTATCACAAAATAACTGCTTGTTTAAGGAGTATTATGCAAAGAATCAATAAGCATATACCTAGTTCGAGGAGAGTTCAACTGCCCGGCGTGCCTGCTGCCGGATGTGGTGTCGACTCCAGAGGGCAGAGACCACATAGGTGGCACCGGCCAGCAGAATGATGGTGGGGCCGGGGGGGAGATCAGGGCTGTAGGAGAGGGCCAAGCCTGCGCTGCTGATGACCATGCCGACCCCGGTGGCGACCACCATCATCCGCCCAATGGAGTGGACATAGTGACCGGCAATGGCGGCCGGCAGGGTCAGCAGGGCAAGGACCAGAATCAGCCCTACCACCTGAATCAGCAGCACCACGGTCACCGCGACCAGTATCAACAGCAGCAGATAGAAGAGGCGTACCGGAATCCCGCGCAGGCGGGCAAACTCCTCATCAAACACCACCGCCAGAAACTGGCGCTGGTAGGCCATCACAATGGTCAGCAGCAGTGCATCCAGTAGCGCCATGAACCAGAGGCTCTCCTCTGCCACCAGCAGAATGTCACCAAAGAGGAAGCTCATCAGGTCGGTCTGATAGCCGGGGGTCTTGGAGATAAAGAGAATGCCCACCGCCATCCCGATCGCCCACAGGGCGCTGATCAGGGTATCTTCCTGGGTCTTCCACTCCAGCCGTACCCAGCCGATCAGCAGGGCGGAGAGGATTGCGGCGATCAGGGCGCCACTGAGCGGATCAAAACCGTAATAGAGTGCGGCCCCCATCCCACCCAGCACCGAGTGGGCGATACCACCGGCAATGAAGGCGATGCGCTTGACCACCACATAGGTGCCGATCACCCCGCAGCCGACACTCGCCAGCAGGCCGGCGATCAGCGCATATTGCAGAAAGGTGTATTGGTTGAGTGCGTTGAAGAACTCCATGATGACCCTCTAGTGATGGTGATGCACCATGCGCACATCCTCCCCATACAGCTCCTGAATTACCGTGCCATCAATGTTGTCGGTGTGGTGGCAGATCAGGGTGCGGTTGATGCAGGCGACCCGGGTCACATAGCTGGAGATGAAGGCGATATCGTGGGAGACCACCAGTATCGTCAGCCGCTCGTTGAGCCGTTTCAGCAGGTCGAACAGTTCACTCTCCAGCCGCTGGTCGATATTGGCGGTGGGTTCATCGAGGATCAGGATCTCCGGCTCGCTCACCAGCGCACGGGCCATCAATACCCGCTGCAGCTGACCGCCGGAGAGGCTGTTGATCTGCCGCTGTTGCAGATTCTCCGCCTCCACCTCCTGCAGCGCCCGCTGCACCGCAGTGTAGTCTTCGCTACGATAACGTCCAGGTCTCAGGGCATCGAGCCAGCTTCCCCGCTGCTGCCCCAGACGTCCCAGCAGTACCAGTTGCTCCACACTGATTGGAAAGTTACGGGAGAAGGCGGGGTATTGGGGCACATAGCCGATGTGATGGCGCCGTCTGTGCGGGGTATGGCCCAGTACCTCAATAGTGCCTTGCTGGGGGCTGATCAGCCCCAATATCAGCTTCAGCAGTGTGCTTTTGCCACCGGCATTGGGGCCTACGATACCGAGGAACTCGCTGTGTTCTATCTGCAGGTTGATTTGCTCCAGTACCGGCAGGGTGGAGTAGGAGAAGGAGACATTCTGCAACCGGATGACTGGATTGTTAAGGCGGGTTAACACTACTGGGCACGGGCAAATTGGCGCGCCACACTGCGCAGATTGTTGATGTAGTCTGCGGCCAGCGGATCGACGGCCACCACCCGCCCATGGATGGCAATGGCAACCTGATGTGCTGCCCGCTGGCTCATTTGTGGCTGTACAAAGATCACCTTCACCTGATGCGCTCTGGCCTTCTCAATCAGCTGGGTGAGGCGCTGGGCACGGGGAGATTTGCCCTCCTCCTCGATGGCGATCTGGGTCAGCCCGTAGGTCTCGGCGAAGTAGCCCCAGACCGGGTGGAAGACCATGAAGGTGCGCTGGGTCGCCTCTCCAATCCACTGTTCGATCTCCCAGTGGAGCTGATCCAGTTCGGCAGCAAAGGTGAGATAGTTGTTGTGGTAATCTGCCTGATGGTCCGGGTCGATCTCGGAGAGGGCCTGTTGGATATTCTTCGCCATCTGCTTGGCCAGCAGCGGGCTGGTCCAGACATGGGGGTCGAGCGCCTCCTCCCCCTCGTGGTGGTGATGGTCGTGGTGCTCCAGTCCATGGAGGTCGATCCCCTGCAGGGCGTCGGCAATCACCATCTCCGGATTGACCCCGCGAATGCGCTTCATCCAGCTACGGTCAAACTCGCTACCGGCACTGATGTAGAGGGCGGCGCTGGAGAGGGCGCGAATCTGGCTTGGTGCAGGCGTATAGGTGTGGGGGTCATGGCCGGGGCGGATCACCGCATCGACCAGTACATGGTGACCACCAATCTTCTCGACAAAGGTCTGCAGGGGAACCACCGGTACGAAGACCTGCAGCTGTGCCGCCTGCAGCAGCCCGGAGAAGAGCAGTCCGGATAGGGTAAGTAGAGTACGCAACATGGAATTAGCCAAAGATCTCTCCATAACGGGCCTCGCTGAAGCCCACCTCAATCTGTGGCAGTAGCTCACTCTCCAGTACCGGGCGCTTGATCATTGCCGGGTGCTCCAGCAGCAGCGCGATGGCCCCTGTGGCATCGAGCCCCTCTTTCTGCTCTGCTGGAATCTGCCTCCAGGTGGTACCGCGCTTGTTGAGCAGCGTCTCCCAACTCGCCTGATCGACCCAGTTTTGCAGTTGGGAGGCCTCCAGCCCATCCTTGCGGAAGTCATGGAAACGGAACTCGATTTCATGTGCCGTCAGCCACTTTTTCGCCTTGCGGATGGTGTCGCAGTTGGGGATTCCATAGAGAATGTTCATGGGACATACGATACCATAAGCACATGCGTATACACATTCTGGGAATCTGCGGCACCTTTATGGGGGGGATCGCGCTGCTGGCGCGGGCGGCCGGTCACACCGTCTCCGGTTCCGATGCCAACGTCTACCCACCGATGAGCACCCAGTTGGAGGAGGCGGGAATTACCCTGCAAGAGGGGTACGATCCTGCCCACCTCGATCCTGTCCCCGATATGGTGGTGGTTGGCAATGCGATGAGCCGGGGCAACCCGGTGGTGGAGTATGTGCTGGCGCAGGGGCTCCCCTACACCTCCGGTCCGCAGTGGCTCTCCGAGCATGTGCTGCAGGGGAAGTGGGTACTGGCGGTCTCCGGTACCCACGGCAAGACCACCACCTCCAGCATGTTGGCGTGGATTCTCCAATATGCGGACATGGAGCCCGGTTTCCTGATCGGCGGGGTGCCCAACAATTTCGGCATATCGGCCCGCATCGGAGGCACCCCCTTCTTTGTGGTGGAGGCCGACGAGTACGACACCGCCTTCTTCGACAAGCGTTCCAAGTTTGTCCACTACCGCCCGAGAACGCTGGTGGTCAACAATCTGGAGTTTGATCATGCCGATATCTTCGATGATCTGGCAGCGATCCAGCGGCAATTTCACCATCTGGTGCGTACTGTGCCGGGGAATGGGTTGATTATTCACCCGCAGGAGACGGCATCGATCGAGCAGACCCTGGAGATGGGGTGCTGGACCCCGACCGAGACCATCGACGGGCAGTGGCAGGCGACCGAGACCGCCCCCGGCTGGAGCGCCTTTGAGGTGAGCGTGGAGGGTAAACCGGTCGGCGAGGTGCGTTGGGAACTGAGTGGCTGGCACAACCGCAGCAATGCACTGGCGGCGATTGCGGCAGCACGCCACGCCGGGGTGCCGGCCCACCATGCGGTCGATGCGCTCTGTCAGTTCAGCAACGTCAAGCGGCGCATGGAGCTGAAGGGGGAGGTCAACGGGATTCGGGTCTATGACGACTTTGCCCACCATCCCACCGCGATTGAACTGACCCTGCAGGGGCTGCGTGACAAAGTCGGGAAGGCACGCATTCTGGCGATTATGGAGCCCCGCTCCAACACCATGCGGATGGGAGTGCATCAGCAGACCCTGGCGCAATCCTTCGCAGTGGCCGACCATCTGTTGCTGCTGGACAGTGATCTTGGTTGGGATTTGGGAGTGACGATGGCCTCGGCCCCCATTTCTGCCGAGTTGTACCCCTCTGTCGAGCGGATTGTCGAGGCGGCAGCGCAGTGGAGCCAACCGGGTGACCATCTGCTGGTAATGAGCAACGGGGGCTTTGGCGGTATCCACCAGAAGCTGCTGGAGCGACTGGCACAATGAGTTGGCATCGCCATAACACCGTTGCGTTGGCGGTTACCGGGGCCTCCGGTAGTGGTTATGCGCTACGCCTGCTGGAGCTGTTGCTGCAAGCAGATCGGCGGGTCTGGCTGATGCTCTCCGATGCGTCGCGGGTGGTGATGGAGATGGAGCAGGGCATCACCCTCCCCGGTTCTGTTGATGAGGTGGCGTCGGTGTTGCAGGAGCGCTTTGGTGCTACGGCAGAGCAGCTCTCCCTGTTCGGCCCACAGCAGTGGATGGCCCCGGTTGCCAGCGGCAGTGGTGGCCCCGCCTCGATGGTGGTCTGCCCCTGCTCGATGGGCACGCTGTCGGCGATTGCCCACGGCAGCAGCGACAATCTGCTGGAGCGGGCCGCTGATGTGATGCTGAAGGAGCGACGGCAGCTGATTCTGGTGCCGCGCGAGACCCCCTACTCCACCATTCATCTGGAAAATATGTTGAAGCTTTCCCGGCTTGGCGCGACACTACTGCCCGCCAATCCGGGCTTCTATCAGCAGCCACAGGGTATCGATGATCTGATCGACTTTGTGGTGGCCCGTATTCTTGATCAGTTAGGTATCGAGCAAAGTTTAGTCCCCCCCTGGGGAGAGTAGTAAGGAAGTTTTCCCATGAGTCAACAGACCCCCAGTTTGAACAGTTTTCAAACTCGACTGGAGCGCCTGCAGCGCAACAAGATTTTCGAGACGGTGGTTATCGCCATCATTATCATCTCTGCACTGACCATTGGTGCCAAGACCTATAATCTGAGCCCGGAGCTGACACGGCTGCTGGAGTGGTTTGATATCGGGGTCACCCTCTTCTTTGTACTGGAGATCACCGTGCGTATGCTGGCGGAGCGCAAGTTCTTCAACTTCTTCCGCTCTGGCTGGAATGTCTTCGACTTTATTATTGTGGTTGGTAGTTTGGTTCCGCTGGAGGATAGTGAACTGGTACTGCTGGCACGCCTGTTGCGCATATTCCGTGTTTTAAGGTTGGTCTCGTTGATCCCCGAGTTGCGGCTGTTGATCAATGCACTGTTCAAGGCGATCCCACGGATGGGCTATGTGGTGCTGCTGATGTTTGTCATTTTCTATATCTACGGTGCCCTGGGCAGCTTCCTGTTCGAGAAGATCAACGAAACTCTGTGGGGGGATGTGGCGATCTCGATGTTGACCCTGTTCCGCGTCTCCACCTTTGAGGACTGGACCGATGTGATGTACGAGACCATGGCGGTCTACCCGTTGAGCTGGATCTACTACCTCAGCTTCATCTTTCTCACCACCTTCGTCTTCCTCAACATGATGGTCGGTATCGTGCTCGATGTACTGACCCGTGAGCACCAGCAGTTTGATCAGGAGAGCGGAGAGGGGGAGGCTGGAGAGGTGCACTGGATTCGTGAGCATGCCGAGGTGATGGAGCAGCGGCTTGAGCGTATTGAGCAGCTACTGCGGGAGAGGTAGTAACAAGAGGACAGCAACCTGTTGAAACTGCTATGATGCCTGTCCATTTACGGTGGAAATGGTAACTTGATCGAATGATAGAGGAGATTATGGTGTTGCCGAGGGGAAGGCTGAATAGAGCGCTGGTCTATATCATGACCATATGGTTGCTGCCGCTGGTTGCGCAGGCGGAGCTGCCGTTGCGTCTGGGAATTCACCCCTATCTCTCTCCAGTTGAACTGGTTGAGAAGTTCTCCCCCCTGCAGCACTATCTGCAGCAGCAGTTAAGGCGCGAGGTGGCGCTGGACGTCTCGGCAACCAGCTATCAAGCGCTGGCGGACTCTCTTGAAAAGCAGCAGGTTGATTTTGCCTTTATGGGGCCGGCACTCTATGTCTCGAACCGGCAGCAGCAGCCGCTGATTCCGCTGGCCCGGCTGGAAATTGAGGGCAAGCCGGTATTTCGTGGAGCCATTGTGACCCATGCCCGCAGTGGAATTGAGCAGCTGGATCAACTGCCGGGGAAGCGCTTTGCCTTCGGTTCCCGCAAGTCGACGATGAGCTATCTGGTACCCCGTTATGAACTGGAGCAGAGTGGTGTTGCGCTGGATCAGCTCCGTGCCCACCACTTCCTCGGCAGCCACCGCAATGTGGCGCTGGCGGTATTGATGGAGCAGTTTGAGGCGGGAGCGGTGAAGGAGGCAATCTATCAGCGCTATGCGCATCGGGGGTTGCAGCTGGTGAGTTGGACCCGGGAGATTCCGGAACACCTCTTTGTGGCCGCTCCCCACCTGTCGCAGCGGGAGCAAGGTATGCTGCGCAAGGCCCTGTTGGCGCTGGAGGGGGAGACACCACAGCAGCAGGCCGTGCTGCAGTCGATCAAGCCGACGGTAACGGCGCTGGTCACTGCAACCGAGAGTGATTATGATGAGTTGCAGGCGCTGATACAGCAGGTTTCGAGGTAACCGGGATGCCCCTTTTTGATCGCCGTTCCCTTCAACAGAATCCGTGGCAGAACAAGCTGCTGCTGCGGATCTCCGTGCTGCTCTCGGTGGTACTGCTGGTGGTGGTCTGGTGGGGTGGCACATGGATTAATGTGCTGCTGGAGCAGGAGCAGCTCAGGCACTATGAGCGTGAGGTGCGTCTGCTGGGAGATAGCGTGCGGGTCCCTTTCCTGCGGGGAGATTATCAGGATGTAGAGGGTAACCTGCTGCGCTGGGCGGAGGAAAATGACGATATCGCCTACCTGCAGGTGACCACCGATAATCACTTTCTGCTGGTGGATTATCGGCGCAAGCGGCAAGCGGATGAGACAGACCTGCACGTCTTTAATGCCCAGGCCCATCTGGGAGAGCGTTTCCTCTATACGCTGGAGGTGACGGTAGACGATATGGCCAACCACCGTAAGGTGATGCAAGCCCAACTTCAGGTGTTGGGGGGGCTGTTGCTGTTTCTGCTGCTGGTGGCCTATGCGGTCTGGCGTACCATCCAGCGGGTGGTGGTGCAGCCGATGGATCGGCAGATGGCTGAGCAGTTGGAGGAGATCCAGCGCACGAGCCGGGCCAAGAATGAGTTTCTGGCGACCATGAGTCATGAGCTGCGCACCCCGCTGACGGTGATGCTTGGAAACGGTGAGATGCTGGCGGAGAGCGGGCTCAACATGGAGCAGCAGCAACTGCTGCGTTCGATGAGTATCTCCGGACACAGCCTGCTCTATCTGATCAATGATGTGCTCGACCTCTCCAAGATCGAGGCGGGCAAGTTTGAGCTCAATGAGGTCCCCTTCAGTGTTAACCATCTGATTGATGAGATGAGCCAGATCTTTCCGCGTCGTGCCTCCGATGCTGGCATTATCTTCAAGATCGAGCAGCGTTGTGAGTTCTCCCGGCAATTGGTCGGTGATTCACAGCGTATTCGCCAGGTGGTCCTCAACCTGTTGGGGAATGCGGTGAAATTTACCACTGAGGGGGAGGTCCATTTTATTGTTGACCATCTCCCTTCGATGCGGAAAGGGGGAGAACAGGTGCTGCGCCTGATTGTCGAGGATCAGGGGATCGGGATGTCCTCCGAGGTGGTGGAGCGGCTATTCCGCCCCTTTGAACAGGCCGATAGCTCGATCTCCCGCCGTTTTGGAGGGACCGGTCTGGGGCTCCATATCTCCTGGAATCTGGTGCAGCTGATGGGGGGGGAGATTCGGGTAGAGAGTACAGAGGGGAGAGGCTCCCGTTTTGAGGTCGATCTGCCGCTGGCGGTGAGTAAGCTGGAGGATCTGGGAGAGCCGGGACCACAGGAGATTGAGGAGAGCCGGGACCGTTTCCGTGGCCGGGTGCTGGTGGTGGAGGATACCCCGGAACTACAGCTGCTGGAGCGTCGCATGCTGGAGAAGATGGGAGTGGTTGCCGAGATTGCGATCCATGGTCGTGAGGCGGTAGAGAAGGGGTTGGCGCAGCCGTTTGATCTGATTCTGATGGATATGCAGATGCCGGAGATGAACGGTATCAAGGCGACCGAGAAGCTGCGTGCGGCCGGGTGCAATACGCCGATTGTGGCGCTGACGGCCAATGTGATGCAGATCCATCGTGAGAAGTTCAAGGAGGCGGGGTGTGATGGCTTCCTCTCCAAACCGATTGATCGGGATCAGCTGCAGCGGGTGTTGAGCCTCTATCTGCAGCCGGCACCGATGCAGGCTGAAGTCTTCTACTCTACCGCGCCGCCGCAGCCTGCGGTGGGAGAGATGGATAGCGAGGTCGATGCCGAGCTGTTCGAGGTCTTCCTGGAGAGTACCCGGCGGCGGCAACAGTCACTGATCTCGGCACTGGCAGTTGAGGATTGGAAGGAGCTGCATGCGGTGGCCCATGCCATCAAGGGGAGCGGCCGCAACTTCGGTTATCCGGCCCTGACCACGCTGGGGGAGCAGGTGTGTGATCTGCTTGATGTAGATAAGGTGGATGTCTTCCTGGTGACCAAGGCGGTGGAGGAGCTGGATCGCGCCCTCAGTGAGGTGAAATAGGCTACATCTGCAGGCCGCTACGGCTCCCCAGACTTTTCCAGGCAGAGGAGAGGCTGGCGGCAAACTGATTGGCGTACTGCTCGAATAGATCCACCTTCGGGGTGTAGTCGACCAGATTCTCCACCTTCAGCCGTTCGGCGATCTGCTGTTCCGACTCGAAGCCGTCAATCAGCCCCAGCATCTTTGCCTCCTGCCCCACCCAGATCAGCCCGTTGAACAGCTCCTGGTCCGTGGTCAGCTTCTCCCCACGTCCACTCTTTACCCGGTCAATGAAGATGTTGTGGGTAGTGGTGAGCACATGCTCCTTGAGAAACTGCTCCGCCTCCGGGTTGCGCGGGGAGAAGGGGTCGAGCAGTGCCTTGTACTCCCCAGCGGTCAATTCCCGCTGCTCCACACCGATCTGTTTCATCGCCTCGACAAAGCCGAAGCCGCCCATCCGTACCCCGATTGAGCCGATCAGGGAGACCTCGGTGGCGTGGATCTCGTCGGCAGCAGAGGCGATGTAGTAGCAGGCGGAGGCGCAGAGCTCATCGATGGTGACCAGTATCTGCTTCTCCGGGTACTCCTCCTTGATCTGTCGCAGGGTTTGCCAGAGGCGTTCAGCCTGAGCCGGGGTGCCGCCGGGAGAGTTGAGCTGTAACAGAAGGTGTTTGACCCGTTCATCCTTGGCCGCACCGCGGATTGCCGGGGCCAGTATCTCTGCGCTGTTTGGAGTTTCGCTGCTGATCTCCCCCTGTAGCTTGATGGTGGCGATGCGTTTACCGGGATCGATCTCGTCAATCACTCCGGCCGAGGTGAGAACCAGCAGAAGCAGATAGCCGAGGAGCAGCAGGTAGAGGGTGTTCTTGAACCAGCGCCCGCGGCGCATCTCACGCTTCAGCTCGTCAACGGCCTGTTCCAGTTCATAATTGTCGTAGTGAGTCATTCTTCTATTCCAACCATTAGAGGGGGATGTCCGCCGCGTTGGCGGAACCAGTTCAACCCTTTCAGTATACCGGGCTGGTGGATAAACCACTGCTCCAGCCGGTACTTGCCGGGGAAGTGGCACATCATGATGCCGAGCAGCAGGGTCAGCAGCCCCTGCCCCGGCAGAAACAGCATCAGGAAACCGGCAATGATCAGCACAATGCCGACCAGATTGCGCAGCAGGTGAATGGTGAAGCGCAGCATGGGATGGCCCTGCAGTGGGGGGGCGACCGGGGCATGGTGGTGGTTGAAGTAGTCAACAGGGATCCGCCCCACCAGCCACGGCAGTGCGGCGATGGAGCCGATCAGCATCAGCGCAGAGCCGATACCGACCCAGAACAGCAGGGTTTCATGGGCGCTGAACCAGTGGTTCAGCGCCGACCATGTTTCCATTAGCAAGGTACTAAAATTCGCTCAGGCGAGTACGAGGCAAGGCAAAACTGCTCGAAGAAGCGCAGTTTACAAGAGGTAAATGAGCATTCTGAGAGCAGTTTTAACGCCGAATCGTGCCGCATGAGTAGAATTTTAGAGGGTGGCGAGCACCTTGCGGGCCGCTTTGATGGTCGCTTCGATATCTCCTTCGGTATGTGCCGCAGAGACAAAGCCAGCTTCAAATGAAGAAGGTGCCAGATAGACCCCCTCCTTCAACATCGCATGGAAGAATTTGTTGAAGCGTTCTCCGTCACAAGCGCTGACCTGAGCAAAGGTCTCGACCGTCTCTTCCTCGGTGAAGAAGAGGCCGAACATGCCGCCGATGCGGTTGCAGCTTATCGGGATATTGTTCTCCTTGGCGGCCTCGAGGATGCCATCGGTCAGCTTCTCCACCTTCTGCTCCAGATCCTCAAAGAAGCCATCGGCAGAGATCAACTCCAGGGTCTTCAGTCCGGCTGCCATCGCCAGTGGATTGCCGGAGAGGGTGCCCGCCTGGTAGACCGGGCCGAGCGGAGAGAGGTGTTCCATGATCTCGCGCTTGCCGCCGAAGGCACCGACCGGCATACCGCCACCGATCACCTTGCCCAGTGTGGTCAGGTCCGGGGTGATCCCCAGCTTGCCCTGTGCGCCGCCGAGGCTGACACGGAAGCCGGTCATCACCTCGTCGAGAATCAGTACTGCGCCGGACTGGTCGCACACCTCACGCAGGGTCTCCAAAAATCCTTCGACCGGAGGAATGCAGTTCATGTTGCCGGCAACCGGCTCGACGATGATGCAGGCGATCTCGTCGCCCATCTGCTCGAACAGCTCACGCACCTGTGCGCTGTCGTTGTAGTTGAGGGTCAGGGTGTGCTCCGCCAGACCAGCGGGGACGCCGGGGGAGGTGGGGACACCGAAGGTCAATGCGCCGGAGCCCGCCTTCACCAGCAGGGAGTCGGCGTGGCCGTGGTAGCACCCCTCGAACTTCACGATCTTGTCGCGTCCGGTGTAGCCACGGGCGAGGCGGATTGCGCTCATGGTCGCTTCGGTACCGGAGCTGACCATGCGCACCATCTCGATCGAGGGGACCAGCTCCTTGACCTTCTCGGCCATGGTGGTCTCGATCTCGGTGGGGGCACCGAAGCTGAGCCCTTTGGCGGCGCTCTCCTGTACCGTCTTCACCACCTCGGGGTGGGCGTGGCCGAGGATCATCGGTCCCCAGGAGGCGACGTAGTCGATATAGCCGTTGCCATCTTCATCATAGGTGTAGGCCCCATCGGCGCGCTGGATATAGACCGGCTCGCCGCCGACCCCACGGAAGGCGCGCACCGGGGAGTTCACTCCGCCAGGGATGTGTTGTTGTGCGGCTTCAAACAGGTCGTGTGAACGGGTCATGGTGTCTCCTTGTTAAATAGTGATGCCATCTCATTGGCTGCATGTTGTATCTCTTCTGCCCCCAGCACGGCGTGGATCACCGCCAGCATATCGGCACCGGCATCAATCAGCACCTTGCCGTTTTCGGCATCGATGCCGCCAATGGCGGTGATCGGTAGTGACAGCTCGGCCTTGGCCTGGGTCAACAGATCGGGGGTTGCCTGCACTGCATTCGGTTTGCTCTGTGAGGGGAAGAAGCGCCCGAAGGCGATATAGCTGGCCCCCTGTGCGGCCGCAGTGCGTGCAAGTTCCAGAGAATTGTAACAGGAGGCCCCGATAATCGCCTCCTCCCCCAACTGTTTGCGGGCGGCGCTGATTTCGCCATCTTCCGATCCCAGATGGACCCCATCGGCCCCGCTCTCTGCTGCGAGATCGGTCTCATCATTGACGATGACCGGAATCCCGAGCGGGCGGCAGAGGGTGATCAGGTCACGAATCTCCCACAGCTTGCGTTCGCGGTTGGCGAATTTGTTGCGGTACTGGATCACCCGTGCTCCGCCCTGAATGGCGGCCGCCACCGAGGGGATCAGGCCATGCTCCTCGGTCAGGTGGTAGTCGGTGAGCAGGTAGAGGCCAGTCAATGAATTCATGTGTAGTGGTATAAATTGTTGTGGAAGTAATGGCAGTTCTGATCCACAGCGCGCTCAAGCACATCCATGTGTCGCTCTGCTGCAATCTTCCTGATTGCAGAAGGCTGCCGATTCAGATCTACCATTACTTTCGGGACAATCAATACAAACGGTTGGGAAAGTGTTGTCCATTGGTAGGGTGGGTCGCATTAAGTAGGCTATTGTGGGTAAAGTGCAGCCCCGTTTCAATGGCCTGGATCAAGTGGTCCCCTTGTGCAATGCGGGTGGCAATTGCGGAGGCGAGTGTACAGCCGGAGCCGTGGTAGCTGTGGGGAAGTCGCTCTCCCTCAAACTGGTGGTGGCCCCCATCCGCCTGTAGCAGTTGATGGGTGACCTTGTCGACAGCCTCCTCCGCTGTGGGGCTGTCGGTGCCGGTAATCAATAGATTCTGGCAGCCTGCCTGTAGTAGTGCCTCACTGCCCCCCAGACGTTGAAGTTCCTGCCGATTGGGAGTGGCCAGAGTGGTCAGTGGTAGCAGTTCGTTGCGGAGGGTTTCAACAAGATTCTCTCCAGAGAGGGCACCGCCCCCGCCCCCGGCCAGTACCGGGTCGAAGATCACCGGGAGAGTGGCGTGGTGGCGCAGCAGCGCAGCGATGGTCTGGGCATTTTTTGTACTGGCGACCATTCCGATCTTGATCGCGGCGACTGGGAAGTCGGCCAGCACCATCTTCGCCTGTTGATCGATCAGGGTGTGAGAGACCGGTTCAAAGCCAGTGACCCGATGGCTGTCTTGCAGGGTGATGGCGGTAGGGATGGTGAGCGCCTGCCCCCCATTGGCCCCAATGGCTTCAATGTCTGCCTGAATACCCGCTCCGCCGGTGGGATCATGGCCCCCAATGGTGAGAATGATCGGTTTCACTGACGTGCGCCAAAGATATCGGTGCCGATGCGGACGATGGTGGCCCCTTCGGCGATGGCCGCCTCCATATCACCAGACATCCCCATCGAGAGGGTATCGAGTGCAAGCCCCTGCTGGTTCAACTGCTCCATCGCCTCCCGTAGTTGGCGGAAGGGCTGGCGCTGCTGCTCCGGATCGGCAGCGGGGGCCGGCAGGGTCATCAGTCCGCGCAGGGTGATGTTGGGGATCTCGGCAATCTGCTGCGCCAGCTCCGGCAGTTCTGCAAAGGTGACGCCCGCCTTGCTCTCTTCGCCGCTGCTGTTGACCTGAATGCAGAGGTTGAGTGGTTCCCGCTCTGCTGGGCGCTGCTCACCCAGACGGCGAGCGATCTTCAGTCGATCCACACCATGTACCCAGTCGAAGTTCTCCGCAATGGTGCGGGTCTTGTTGGACTGGATGGCACCGATAAAGTGCCAGACGATCCCCTCCAGTGGCAGTGCCTCGATCTTCTCCAGAGCATCCTGCAGGTAGTTCTCGCCAAAGTGGCGCTGACCCGCGTCATAGGCTGCCTGTACCATCTCGGCCGGTTTGGTCTTGCTGACCGCCAGCAGTTGAATCGTGGCAGGATCTCTTTTGTGGAGGGATGCAGCCGCTTCAATGCGTTGCAGGACTTGCTGTAGGTGGGTAGGGATGCTCATGGTGAGACACTTGTGTTCTATCAACTGTGTGATAATAATGGTTTGATCGATTTTACTCATTATACCGATATGAAACCTTCCGCCGCGCTTCAGATCCATCGGCAGCAGATCAGAGAGATCTCGTTGCGTCACCATACGACCAATATCCGTGTATTTGGCTCGGTGGTTCGTGGTGAAGACTCTGAAGAGAGTGATCTGGATCTGCTGGTGGACCCAACTCCGGAGACCTCGATGATGGATATTGGGGCGATCCGCTACGAGTTGAAAAAGCTGTTGGGCATCTCGGTCGATGTGTTGACACCAAAATCGCTGCCAGAGACATTTCGTGATCAAGTGTTGCAAGAGGCATTGCCGGTATGAGTAGAGACCAGCAGCGTCTGATGCATTACCTTTATTCATAAGAGAGTGATGGATTCTCCTCTTCAAGCGCTGCAAAGCGTCTTCGGCTATAGCGATTTTCGTCCCCATCAACAGGAGATCATTGAGGATGTGGTTGCGGGGCGCGATACCTTTGTGCTGATGCCGACCGGTGGCGGCAAGTCGCTCTGTTACCAGATCCCGGCACTGCTGCGATCCGGGGTAACCATCGTGGTCTCTCCACTGATCTCGCTGATGAAGGATCAGGTCGATGCACTGCAGGCCAATGGGGTGCAGGCGGCCTGTTACAACTCCTCGATTGCAGAGGGGGAGGCGCGACAGACGCTGGCCCGGCTCCATGCCGGGGAGCTGGATCTGCTCTATGTGGCTCCCGAGCGGCTGATGTCGGAGGGGTTTCTGCAGCGGCTGGAGGAGGTGGAGATCGGGCTGTTTGCGGTCGATGAGGCCCACTGTGTCTCGCAGTGGGGGCACGATTTCCGCCCTGAATATGTGCAGTTGGGCGAACTTCGCCAGCAGTTCTCCGAAATTCCGATGGTGGCGCTGACCGCCACCGCCGATCCGCAGACCCGCAGAGATATTGTGCAGCGGCTGCAGCTGCGCCAGCCGCAGATCCATGTCACCGGCTTTGACCGTCCCAATATCCGCTACAGCGCACTGGAGAAGCGCAAACCGTTTGATCAGTTGAAGCATTTTCTCGGCCGCTTCAGCGGAGAGCGGGGGATTGTCTATGCACTGAGTCGCAAGCGGGTGGAGGAGCTGGCGGAGAAGCTGCGGCTGGCCGGTTACAACGCCGATGCCTACCATGCTGGTCTCCCGGCGACTCGAAGAGAGCGGGTGCATGAGCAGTTCATGCGCGATGAGGTCGACGTGGTGGTGGCGACGGTCGCCTTCGGCATGGGGATCGACAAGCCCGATGTCCGCTTTGTGGTCCACTACGACTTGCCGAAGAACATCGAGGGCTACTATCAGGAGACCGGGCGTGCCGGGCGTGATGGGCTCCCCTCCGAGGCGTTGCTGCTGTTCGGGGCGCAGGATATGGTGATGGCGCGGCGGTTGGTGGAGAATAGTGACAACGAGGAGCAGAAGCGGATCGAGATCCACAAGCTCAACAGTATGGTTGCCTTTGCCGAGGCGCTCACCTGTCGGCGGCGAGTGCTGCTCCACTACTTTGGTGAAGAGCTGGCGGAGGATTGCGGTAACTGTGATATCTGCTCTGAACCGCCGGAGTGCTATGATGCCACCGAGGATGCACAGAAGGCGCTCTCCTGCGTCTATCGGGTGGGGCAGCGCTTTGGTATGCGCCATGTGATCGAGGTGCTGCGCGGGATGGACAATGAGCGCATTCGCAATCTGCGTCATAACCAACTCAGTACCTACGGTATCGGCAGGGAGCGCAGTGATGCCGAGTGGTCGAGTCTGTTAAGGCAATTGATCCATCGAGGCTATCTGACCCAGGATATTGCCAACTATTCGGTGCTGCAGCTGACCGATCTGGCGCGTCCGCTGCTGAAGGGAGAGGTACCCCTCGAGCTGGCCAAGCCGAGATTGAAAGAGAGTGGAAAACGGCAGCGCAAGAAGAGTGCGGCGGCACCGGTTGAGGGGCGGGATGAGCTGCTGTTCGAGCAGCTGCGGGCGCTACGTCGGGAGTTGGCGGATGCCGAGGGGGTTGCCCCGTTTATGGTGTTTGGGGATGCTGCACTGACCCAGATGGCGATTCACCTGCCGAGAAACCGGGTGGAGTTTCTGGAGATCAACGGGGTGGGAGAGAAGAAACTGGAGAAGTACAGCGAGCCCTTCCTGCGAGAGATTAACGACTATGTCGGAGATACACCCCCCGGACAGCCGGGGGGGTAGAGGATCAGAGCCAGCGACGCTTTTGTGGCTTCTTGTCAGCTTCCTGCTTCTTCAGTTCCATCGCCTTCCACACCGCAACACCGGTTGCAGCAGCAATGGTAAATGGCACCAGAGGGGAGGCGGTTGCCGCAGCAGTTGCACTGGCGATCACGCCGCCCTTCAGAGAGAAGAGACCACTCAATCCAAGAGAGGAGAAGAGGCCCGTGCTACCGGTTGCGGCTGCAGTTGTGCTTGCCTTGGCCGCAGCCGCGCCCTTGGGGATGATGGTGGCCTTCATGGTGGATGGCAGCGTCAGGTTGACACCCCCTTGTCCACTCAAAACCAGCTTGTCCCCTGCACTCAGAGTAAAGGTTGAAATGGTTGCCATGGTGCCGTCCTCTTAAAAATGGCGTCGAGCCAGTGGCCCGATAACCGGCAGTTCCAGTGCGGAACCCAGTAGTGAAGCGACCAATCCTACCATGCTTGCAGTAAGATAGATGCCCATCAGTACAATGAAGAGAAATTTTCCAGAGCCGGGGAGAAACAGAGCAGCGATGGCAGCGACCACGACAACCCACAGCGCCAACCCCTGACGTGCATGAAAGTAGACAAACTTGTCATTGCGGAAGAGGAACAGTGGCAGGAAGACCAGTGGGCCGAGGTAGCTCATTGCTGCGCGAATACGTGGCGTCCATTGGCTGTCGACAACAATTACTTCGGCAGTCATCGGTTACGCCTCACCATTCTCTTCGGTCACGGCTTCTGTAGCCGCTTCCTCTGCGGCCTCATCACTGGAAGTGCTCAGCTCGGCATCACTCGTGATGGCCTCTTCGCTCTTTTTGTGGCGGTAGTAGCCGTAGGCGGCAGAGGCGCCGAGTAGACCGACTGCAACCGGCCCCCATACACCGAGACCCAATCCCAGCCCAAGGCTCCACCCCTTGCCATTCCAGATGGTGGCGGCAGCGGTCTTGCTGGTTGTAGCAGTGACAGTGGGTGCAGTGGCTGTGGTAGTGGCAGCAGCGGTTACCGCCTTGGCGCCACCGGGAGCCACCGCCTTTGCAGTGCCCGCCTTGGCGGCCATGGCACCATTGCGCAACCCTTCAATCTCTACGCCGGGTGGTAGGGCAGTTGGTGCCGTTTTGGCAACACCAGCCTTGGCCCCCATACCTGCGTTACGCAGCCCTTCGATCTCGACACCTGGAGGCAATGTGGTATTGGTTCCTGCCACGGGAGCTGCTTTTGCTGCGGCTACCTTGGTGGTACCCGCCTGTGTGGCTGGAGCCGTTGTGCCTGCTTTGGCTGCGGGGGCGATCTTGGCGGCTCCCACCTTTGCAGCAGGAGCGGCCTTTACAGTGGCCCCATCCTTGATCACGGCACCGCCTTTTACCACGGCACCCTTGGTTACAGTGGCATCCTGCCCAATCACGGCGCCCTTGCCGATCACCGCACCCTTGTGGATGGTGGTGTCCGCGCCGATGGCGGCACCCTTGCCAATTTTCGCGTTGGCCATTACCTCGACACCATTGCCGATGACCACATCTTTACCTACTACAGCAGAAGGGGCGACGGTGGCCCCCTTGCCCAGGACCGCCTTGGTGGTGGCGGCGCCTGCTTTTGCTGTTCCTGCCTTGGCAGCCCCGATCTTTGCGGCCCCCCCCGGGACTGTTGCGTTACCTGCCAATGCCTGTTGCATATCCGGTTCCTTTCCTCATTTAATTAAGGTTTCTTTTGGTTTCAGATTTCGCTCTTTTCTAGATATTTACCTACAATTTGTAAGAAAAAGAAAAAGAAAAAGAAAAAGAAAAAGAAAAAGAAAAAGAAAAAGAAAAAAGCTCCGGTGAGAATAATATATTAAGAAATACTCAATCCTCAACCATAAACTGTTGAAAAAATTACTAAATATGAATGTTTCTCATTTCTATCCTCTGCTCCCTTCCTATAGATAAATATAATCGTAGCGTAAGGTAAATAGAGAAAACCTACAGAACCCTACAGGAGGATAAGGATACCCTTAATAACTATGTATAGCTATAAGACTTTTGCGCATGGGCGCAATGGCCCAGATCTGTTCAGAGATTCTTATACGATGCGGACCGGTTGACAGAGTTGATAGCCCTTGCCGCGAATGCTCTTGATCGATTCCCGGTCGTAACCGGCCTCTACCAGTTTCTTGCGCAGGCGGACGATGCGTACCTCCAGTGCCGATTTTGTGTAGGAGTCGCTGTCGATCCCCAGCAGTTCAAACAGCTGCCAGGATTCGAGCATATGACCGGCCGCACGGGCCAGCCCGGAGAGGATCAGCACCTCATCACGGGTAATGGAGATGGAGCCGCTCTTGCCGCTCA
>CAYFOU010000022.1:0-19571 GCA_964344805.1 uncultured Piscirickettsiaceae bacterium
GGTGCCGGTATGGCGGTTGCGATGTTGACCACCCTCTATGGTGTAATCTTTGCACAGATGGTTTTCCTCCCCGCTGCCGAAAAGCTGCAGCAGAAGGAGGAGATGCTCCGTTTCCGTAATCTGCTGCTGGTGGAGGGGTTCATCATGTTGGCAGATCAGCGTCCGGGTCGTGAGATTCAGGATCGCCTCAACAGTTTCCTTGCACCGCCTGCATGGTTTGATGTGGCGGAGTAAGGTGCAGATAACCGGTTTTTTCTGAGAGCATCGAGTAGATCAGCATGGCCAAAAAGTGTCCAGAATGCGTATGCGAAGAATGCGATGAGTTGATGGCAACCTTCGCAGACATGATGTCGCTGCTGATGGCGTTCTTCGTGTTGCTGCTCTCGATGGCCAACTTCGATCCCACCAAGTATGGTGTGGTATCCGAGGGGATGAAGGAGGCGTTTGCCCGTATCGTCACCACTGCGATTGAAGAGCCTCTGGTTGAGGAGTCGCAGGAGGCGAAAGAGGCGAAAGAGAAGAAGAAGACCGCTACCGACAAGGCGATGAAGGCGGTTGAGAATATGGTCGAGGAGCGTGGCGTCGAAGAGTTTGTGAAGATGACGGCAATCCCCGGTGGATTTGAACTGGAGCTGGCCAACAACTCGCTCTTTACCAGTGGTTCTGCGAATCTGCAGCGTACCATCAAGCCGATCCTGACTCAGCTGGCACAGACCATTGCCAAGGTGGATGGAGCCAATATGGAGATCCAGGGCCATACCGATGATGATCCGATCAGCACGGCCAAATTCCCCTCCAACTGGGAACTCTCCTCGATCCGTGCGATCAATGTACTGAAGTTCATGACCTCGCACGGTATGGATCCGAAGCGGGTGAAGGCGGTGGCCTACGCGGATTCGATGCCCAAGGTGCCCAATCGTGACAAGCGTGGTCGGGCGATCAAGAAGAATCAGGCCGAGAACCGACGGGTGATCATCAAGGTGGACAAGCCGGTCGAGTATAGTGACATTACAGGTGAGGATGCACCAGCCTGGGCGGGACGCGTGAAAGTGAAGGGTGGTGAGCGTATCGACAAGAAGAAAAAGAAGAAGAAAAAGAAGAAGAAAAAGGATTAGTTAAGGTATTGTGATGATCTGGCAATGGAATAGAGGGAGATCCCTCCTGAAATATCAACTGCTTCCGGTGCTCTCCGTGATGTTGTTGCTCGGTGGTCCCTTGGTTGATAGCGATGTATTGGCGGCATCACCCAAGGATGTAAAGAAGGCGAAGAAGAAGAAGGTCTGCAAGGGGTGTGATCTGAGTGGTGCCGTCTTTATCAAGGCCAATCTGGGACGCAAGAACTTCTCCAAGGCCAATCTGAAGAAGGCGGACCTGAGTAATGCCAACCTGAAGATGGCGGTACTCAATGGCGCGCAGATGGCCGGGGCGATTCTGACTGGAGCCAATATGAATGGGGTGACGGCAAAGGGGTTGAAGGGATATGGCCTCAACTTCTCCAAGGTGGACCTCTCCTACTCTAACTTCTCCAAGGCGGATCTGGCGGCAGCCGATTTTCGTGGTGCGACGGTAAAGGGGATCGATTTTTCCGGGGCGGATCTGAGTTGGACCGATTTTCGCGGCTGTGATCTCGGTAGCTCCAACTTTGCTGGGGCCAATATTGAGGGGGCCGACTTTACTGGAGCCAAGATACGGTCGGTAAAGGGAAAACGGAGGGCGAAGAAGGGGATCTTCGCAGTCGGCTGGAAGTAACTGTTCAGCTTATCTTCTGAAATTCACCATATCAGCGTTACAAAATGATCATTTACATCTGTAAACTCACATTTTGTGCCTTGATCTGATGAATTTCAGGGGCAATCTGAATCAGTTACAAGTTTGGTGAGTTACTTCTGGTAAATAAAAAATCCCCTTGCCCGTTTGGGAGCAAGGGGATTTTTTTATGGAGTGGATGTTCTCTAGGAGAGCTTGAATTCGGTAGTGGACAACAGTGGGTTCTGGAAGATGATGCCGTGGTTCGGGGTGCCGATCTCCAGCGTCTTATAGAGAAACTCAAAGATCTCATCGGCCCGCTCTTCAGGAACCACTACCGCCAGTGTCTCCGACTCCACCTCCTTGTGAGAGTGATGAAACAGATTGCTGCGTCCGCTGTAGACGTTGGCCCCTTCAATCTGCTTCTCCTCTTTCAGTGCAGTGATGGCGCTGACGCCACTCCCCTTCGGAATCAGGCAGGTGATCAATTTGTTGTTGTTTTCCAGGTTCATCGGGCACCTCTCAGGAGAGTTTTTCCACCAGCTCGGGTGGAATGTAGGTGGCCGCCTTGTCGAGCGGGGTGATGTACATGATGCCCATGCCCGGGGTGTCCAGCTTTCCGGCCAGATACATCTGCTCGAAGATCAGCTCCTGCTGCTCGGTAGAGACGATGACCTGAATCACCTCCTTGTCGACTTCTACTGCAACGCCCAGAATGCCCATGCGCTCACGAATGCCGGTACCCTTTGCGTAGTTGACGGTGGCACCCTGTGCGCCCGCCTCCTGCGCCGCCTTGATAATGGCGTCGGCGTTGCCGCGCTGAACGATGCAGGTGATCAGTGAAACACCGGTTAGATAGGTAATGTTACGAACACTCATGTGCTTTCTCCTGTTGCAACGGCGGCTTGTGTGGTGACGTTCTGTTTTTCTGCACGACGTGCCTGGAACTGGATCCAGAGCCCTACGGCCATGACCGAGAGAATGGGGCCGATGGAGGCCATGGAGAGAATACCGAAGCCATCAACAGCATCCACCGCATTACCAAAACCCAGCCCCATGGCGAGAACCAGAGGGACGGTGACCGGACCGGTGGTTACTCCCGCGCTATCCCAGGCCACATTGACAAACTCTTCGGTAGAGAGGAAGGTGAAGACCACGCCGATGATGTAGGCGGGGATCAGTAGATTACCAATCGGGATGTCGTAGATGATCTTCAGCACACCGGTGGCGATACCGCAGGCGACCCCGAAAGAGACCGCATACATCAGGGTGCTCTTCTTGAAGGCGCCGTTGGTGAGGTTCTCTACCGTCATCCCCAGTGCATTCAGTGCGGGCTCGGCCAGTGTGGCGCCGAAACCGAGTAGCCAGGCGAAGATCAGGGCAATGGTGATGCCGGTGACATAGTCATAGAGGGGTGAATCTTCGACTGCAGGCAGCTGGGAGAAGGCGGCAGGCACCAGCCCTCCCGATTGCCCGCCCAGTTTGGCCAGACCATAACTGAGGCCGATGCTGAAGATGATCATGCCGGTCACTGCGAGGAAGATGCCGTAGAAGACAATTCCGGGCTGGTTGATCTTCTCTTTCAGGATCAGCATCAACACGATCAGCAGGAAGATAACCAGTGGCACGATGGCCCGGATGCCCCCGATGATCTCTACCCCTGGGGTGATCTCATACCATTGGGGTTGAACGGCGACTGCAGTGCTGCTCTGGGCGGCGGCAATAATCTGTTCGACGGGGACCGTGCTGGAGACATAGAGGGTCAGCAACAGTACTGCGATAATGGGGAACAGTGAGGCCAGTGTGACGATACCAAAACCGGAGAGTGAGGATTCACCCTTGCCCGATGCGGAGGCGATGCCGATCCCCAGAGAGAGCACCAGAGGCACCGTTACCGGCCCGGTGGTGACGGCACCACAATCCCATGCGAGCCCCAGTACTGCGGCCAGGTGGGGGTCGGTCATCATGTAGGCGGTGAGCAGCAGGGTGGGGGCCAGTGCCATGTAGATCATCGGTTTCAGGCTCCAGCCACGGAGGAAGCGCAGGGCCCCCAGCACAGCGGCCAGTCCGACACCGGCACCAACCATCAGCACCAGTACGCCGGCCCAGTCATTTAATAATGAGTAGAGGTAGGGAGCCTTGGTAACATCGACGCTTGCGCCGACCGCCTGCAGTGCACCGATGGCGGGTTCGGCAAAGGTGACGCCGATACCGAGCAGGAAGGCGATAAATAGCACTACGGGAAGTGGGGATTTTTTCGGTAGCCCATTTCCGATCACCTCACCAAAGGGCATTAACCCCAGCTTCAGCCCCTCCATAAAGAGCATCAGGCCGATGATGACTGCGGCCAGTCCCATGGTAATGATCCAGGAGTCCTGTACGTTTTCACGCAGCATCAGAATCTGGAACAGTGCGAGGTAGAGCCCCAGAGGGATAACCGCCTGCAACTGCTCCATTACCCGGACCCCGATATAGGGTTTCAGTAGACGATAGATATCGAGAGAGGTGAAGGTCAGCTTCTTCGGCTGGATCGGAATCAGATTGCCATCACCGTCCCGTTCCGGTGTCGGGGTAAGCTGGTTGTAGTTGATCTGATTGTGCTGGACGGAAACCTTGCTCAGGTAATCGCCAAAGCGGACTTGATTGGCCATGAACCCTCCCTGTAGTTTTTGATGTTTGTCATAACGCCCTCACACAACCATAGTGTTATCAAGGGTGTGGGGTCAACCATTTTTTCTAATAACATCATATGCTTATAATTAAGGTTATAGGGTGTTGGAAATTTTTGCGTAATGTTGCTTTTTTTTGTGCGAGCGCTGTACCTTCACTGCAAACTGCGTATAGTTACTATGGAGGGCTATCCCTACATATATATGTGATGGAGGTGAGGAAGAGTCAAGGAACTCACCGGACTGCGGTTTAAGAGGTAGGCAATGTCTAAAGCAAAGATTGGAATTCTGTTTGCTCTGATGGGTGCATTCGCCTGTGCCAATGGAGTCGTATATGCGACTCCAGAGATGGCTTCGGTGGAGGCACAGCTCAGTATCGAGCAGTACAAACAGAAGAATTTTTCCAAGGCCTATCAACATATGGCAAAGGCAACGGAGCTGGATCCTCAAAATGAGGATTATCTGATTGATGCCGCCATTCTGAGTGAGCTGGCAGGCAATAACTCTGCACTATCCATACCTTATTACCATCGTGCAACCCGGCTGGCCTCCCAGCGTAAGGACTATGAAGCGATTCAGGTCTACAACCGCAAGGTGCTCAAACTGGCGGAGGAGATGCCGGCATGGGTTGAAGAGAAGTTGAAGGCAGCCTCCAGCAAGCCGATCACGGATGCCTGGCAGGCGGGACAGGACCAGCTCAATGCCCATATACAGCAGAAAAAATTTGATCAGGCTGTGGTAGAGGGGCAGCGTGTCAAGGAGATCGCCGAGAAGCAGCTGGGGAAGCACCACCCCTCCACATTGGAGAGCCGCAAGCAGCTGGCCTATGCCCTCTTTTCTGCCGACTCGGTTGATGATGCCTTCAACGAGCTGCAGCAGCTGGAGGCGGATGCCATTGCGGCTCTGGGAGAGCTGCATCCGGAGACCCAGTCGATACAGATGTTGACTGGAGATCTGCAGCAGCGACAGGGAAATTACCCGGCCGCTGCCGCCGCTTTCCGCAAGGCGCTGACGGCCTATGACCGCTCATTGGGGGCGGGCCATCCGGCCACACTGGATGCGGGGCAGCGTTTGGCCACGATTGAGGAGATGCGTGGAGAGTATGATGCCGCTGCAGATGCGCTCTTCATCAGCTGTGTTGCCGCAGGCAAGACGCTGGGCAGTCTCCATATCGATACCGGAGAGTGCTATCGCCGTCTGGGGTTGATGAATTTTCGGCAAGGGGACATTGCCAAGGCGCGAGTGGCCTACAAAAAATCTTCAAAAATCCTCAAGGGCATTGCCGGGACGGGCCATCCTTCCTGGGTACAGACTCAGATCTATCGTGCAGATCTGGCACGGGCCAATGCAGAGTTCGAGACCGCTGAGGATATCATCCAAAGCGTGACCGATTCCGAAGAGGCGCCAAAGAATCTGAAGTTTGAGGCGAAGGGCATTCTGGCCCAACTGCTGGAGGATCAGGGCTTCTACCCCAAGGCGGAGGTGGTTACCCAGGAGATTCTCGATTATGAGAACGAGACACTGGGGGAGACCCACCCCAACGCCATTACCAGCCTCAATAATCTGGCCGGACTACAGCGCAAGCAGTCCCGTTTCATGGAGGCGGAGAAGGGATATGAACTGGCGCTGAAGCGTTTCACCGATACCATGGGTGAGCGACACCCCTCTACACTGGCGGTGATGAATAACCTGGCCCTGACGCTGGAGACACAGGGGCTCTATGACCGTGCAGAGCCTCTCTATCGCAAGGCACTGAAGACTTCGAAGGATGTACTGGGTGAGGCTCATCCCACCACAGTGGCCAACATGAATAACCTGGCGATGCTGTATGAGAGCCAGGGGACCTTCGACAAGGCGGAACCCCTCTACAAGCAGACCATTGATATCCTGGTAGAGGAGCGTGGTGGTGACCACCCCGATACCATTGCGGTGAAAAACAACCTTGGATACCTCTATCTGCTGCAGGAGCGCAATGAGGATGCCTCGGAGATCTTCTATGAGGTGGTTGAAGTCTGGGAGGATATGCTGGGTGAGCACCACCAAAAGTTCATGAAGGGGCTTAATAACCTCGGGCGCGTCAACCACAACCTGGGTGAGCTGGATGTTGCAGAGGAGATGATCGAGCGGGCATTGGATTTGCGTATCGAGGTGTTGGGCGCCAACCATATGGATGTGATCCGTTCGCAGCATGATCTGGGCAAACTCTATATGGATATGGAGCGGCTGGATGAGTCGCTGGGGCTGTTGCAGAAGACCCTGAAGCAGGCCGAGGAGAATCTGGGCGAGCAGCACCCCTACACCTTTGAGACCCTGAATACCTTGGCGCTGCTGCAGCTGAAGATGGCGGACAAGGAGGGGGCCTTCCAGACCCAGCAGACCATCTTCGAGCGTCGCAACATCTTCCTCGACCAGATGCTCTGGGCCACCAGCGAGAATGCACGTGAGGGCTATATCCGTCTGCATCGTCCCGAGCTCTACCGCTATATGGCGATGATTGCCGAGATGGACCCTGAAAATGCAGGGCGTGAGCTGATGCGCGTCAGCCTGTACCGCAAGGGGCTGCTGCTGCAGGTCTCCTCGCAGATTCATCAGGTGACCAAGATGGCGGATGATCCCGCGCTGACCGCGATCAGTGATGAGCTGATGCAGAGTCGCAAGGATTTGGCTGCATTGACCCTCTCCGGCCCCACTGATGAGGGTGCGGTTTCATTCCTGGAGAAGCAGCACAATCTGAAAGAGCGTATCAGCGAGCTGGAGGGTGAGCTGGGACGTGCCAGTATCCGTTTCCGTGAGGCGGCCACAGAGATCTCGCTGGCGGCACTGGAGAAACACCTGCCGGATGGCTCTGCACTGGTTGACTACATGATCTTCCGTGATGCCGAAAACCGCAGCAAGCTGCAGGTTGCGATGCTGAAGAAGGAGGGGGGAGCCGTCTCCTACAGCCACCACCTCTATGAGGATCTGGATGCGGTCAATGAGTCCATCAAGATCCTGCGTGAAGTGATTCAGGATGAGTTTATCGGTGAAGATGAGCTGATGGAGGTGGGGATGGAGACCTATGGTGCGGTCTGGGCTCCTGTTGCAGAGCAGTTGGGGGAGATCTCCAGTATCTACGTGGTACCGGACGGCATGCTCAATATTCTCCCCTTCAATGCAATGGTGACAGAGGATGAGGAGTATCTGATCGCGGCAGTCGATCTGCACTCCATCTCCTCCAGTCGAAACCTGATTCCCTCGTCCATTCCAGTGGCCACCGGTGGTTACATGATCATGGCGGGACCCGATTATGATACCGATGAGGTGACCGGCAAGAAGATGCTGGCTGCACTGAATGGCAAGCGTTCTGCAGCGGCCAACAATCAGGCGATGCGAGGCATGGCGCACGGTATGCGAGGGCTCAGCTTTGCACCACTGCCCGGTGCGGAAGAGGAGGGGCGTCAGATCAAGGAGCAGATTGCGGCAGCAGGTGGAGAAGAGCAGGCGGCTGCAACCCATCTGATTCAGCAGAAGGCGGCTCAGGAGGAGCTGTTGCGTACCATGGAGCCTCCCGAGGTGCTGCATATCTCCACCCACGGCTTCTTCCTTGAGCCCAATGAGAAGCTGAAGAAGCGTCTCAGCAAGCTGACCCGTGGTGGTGGCGGGGTTAATGTGCCCCCTCCGGGCGACAACCCATTGATGCGTGCGGGGCTCGCCTTTGCCGGACTCAACGCCAATGCCAAGTTGCTGGGTGAGATTGATACCGATAATGATGGTGTATTGACGGCGCTGGAGGCGTTGGGGCTCAACTTGACCGGTACACGGTTGGCGATCCTCTCCGCCTGTGAAACCGGCCTGGGGGAGATTCATGAAGGTGAAGGTGTTTACGGCCTGCGCCGCTCCTTCCAGGAGGCGGGGGCCGGTGCCGTGGTCAACTCCCTGTGGGAGGTGAGTGATGCCGGTACCCAGGCGTTGATGAATGGCCTCTACCAGCGCGTGCTGGAGGGCGAGGATGTTCATGCCGCGCTACGCAATACACAGTTGGAAATGGTGCAATCGGATGAGTGGGCGCACCCCTACATCTGGTCTGCATTCTTTATGGTTGAGGGTGCAATAGGGGCTGACTCTGATAGTTAGCCTGGTTTAGAGTGGTAGATGTCATTATTGAGGTTGTTTTGGGTTTTTTCTTATTGGTTGATGAAGGAGTATTGAAATGAGACGTTTTTTTAAAGTGTTAACAGTTGCCGTGATGTCGGTACTGCTGGTAGTGCAGGGTGACCTGGTGCTGGCAAAGGGCAAAAAGAAGAAGGGTGCTCCCGTCACCATGATCATGAATGTCGAGGGGCAGATTGAGTACAGCAAAAATGGCAAGAAGTGGAGAAAGGTCAAGCGTAACAAGTTCCTCTTCCCCGGTTACATGATTCGTACTGGTGCCAATGGCAAGGGAACCTTCCTGAACCAGAATACCGGCATGTCCCGTACGCTGAGTGCCAATACGGTTGTTGAGATTACCCCGGAAGGTGCCAAGGCAACCACCGGTGCACTGGGAGAGGCCGTGAAGGGCAAGGGTGATCTGGTTGCAAGTTTGGGCAACCGCTTCAAGAAAGGGCAGAAGTACACCACCGTACGTCGTGGTCTGAAGATCAAGCTGGGTTCTGCCAGCCACAGCAAGCGTGCGCCTTACAAGCTTGCTGCAGCATGGCCTGATCTGGTGTGGGACAATGTCATCGAGAATGCGGTAGTGAAGCAGGGTTCCAAGATCACTGCAGAGAACTATGGTGAGTTCACCTATCGTCTGACCATTGATGATGAGGTTACCATTGTCCCTGCACCAAAGGGTCAGTTGATCGTACGCCACCCTCTGAAGGGTATCACCGAGGGCAAGCACAGCTACAAGGTTGAGCTGCTGAAGAATGGTGAACTGGCCTCGGAGAAGGTGAGCCGCGCCAGCACCTTTGTCTGGGTCGGGACAGCAGAAGAGGCTGAGATCCTTGCTCGCAAGGAGTCCCGTGGTGGGGATGAGCTACTGGAGGCGATCTCTCTCGATAACGACGGTATCAAGGTCGGAGCACTCGACATGTATGTCAAGTTCTTCAGCCAGAATATGGACGAGATCGACATGCGTCCACAGATGCTGGAGCATATCCGCAAGCTGAAGCTGGGTGAGCTGCTCTCTCGTGAAGGCGAGCTCTACACCAAGCTGAAGGAGGCTGATGAGGGTTAACCCCCTCTGCTGACATCGGTCAGAGAACCCCACAGAAGCTGTATTTTTATACAGTCTGTGGGGTTTTTTTATGGTTGGACCTCAATCTCGTTCGGCAGATATTGCTTGCCTTATTGATCTGAATGCTCTTCTGAATCTTGAGGATATCTTGAGGCAATGGTGAAAAGAGGGTTCAATTAATCTCGATATGGCCGATACTTGAAGGGGGAATGGGAAATGATCAAATCACTAATTGATAGGCATTGATATGGAAAGAGTTGCACTTTGGTTGGCTCCGTTACTGATTTTGGGGTTCGTGGCCGGGCTTCTTCAGATGGAAGGTCCAGAGAGGGTGGAGCTTCCTGCAGTTTCCATGGAAGAGGAGATGCCGGAAGGAATGGAGCTGGGTGAGGAGGTTGAAGAACCCCCGCTTGTGATTGTTGAGGAGACAGAGATCAGCGAGCCGGAAGCTGCCGAAATAGCCATGGAAATCATCGATACAGCTGCAGTAGAGCCTGAGCCTTTGATCGAAGAGATGGCCGGGCAGTCTGATGCTCAAGTGGTTGCTGTATCTGAACCTGTGATAGAGGTGGTTGAGGAGACGAAGGTAGAGGCACCGAAAGATTCAGTGGAAGATTCTCTCCAGATTGTTGAGGCGGTGGTGGAGAGTATCGAGGAGCCATCGATATCGGAGCCTGTAACCGCTGAACCTGAGGAAAAGGCAGAGGTGGAGAGTGAAAGTGTCGACTCTGTAAATACAGTGAATCAACCAGTATCCCCTTCTCTTGAAGCGCTCTATAGCGTGGAGCGATTTACTGGGCCCATGCCATCAGAGGTGGGGGAAAGCATTGAAGAAACGGTAGAGGTTGTTGAAGCGATGACGATGCCGGAGGTAGTGGTTGCTGTAGAGCCTGAAGTTGAGGTGGTTGTGGAAGAGATGGCTAAACAGCCTGCGGTTGACGAGCCTGAGATGGAGATGAGTACCCCCTCTCTCTACAGTGCAGATCGGTTCACGGTGTTGATGGATCGACTGGAAAAGGGGGAGAGTCTGGAGGGGACTGTGGTGTCTGTAGCCGCTATGCCAGCGCCTGTGATGTCTGAGCCTGAGGTGGTGGTCGAGAAGCCTGTTAATGAGTCTTCCATCCCCCCTGTAGCGGTAGAAACGGCTACCTCTTCTCTCTACAGTTCAGATCGGTTTACGGTGTTGATGGATCGACTGGAAAAGGGGGAGAGCCTGGAAGAAGGGGCTGTGGTGTCTGTAGCCACTGTGCCAGCGCCTGTGATGTCTGAGCCCGAGATGGTGGTTGAGATGCCTGTTAATGAGCCTTCCATCCCCCCTGTAGCGGTAGAAACGGCTACCTCCTCTCTCTACAGTGCAGATCGGTTTATGGTGTTGATGGATCAACTGGAAAAGGGGGAGAGTCTGGAAGGTGTTGTAGTGCCTGTAGATGCAGTACCAGTACCTGTAATGCCTGAACCTGTGGCAGTCGTCGAAGAGAGGGTCAAAGCGCCTGCTGCGGCCAAGATCTCGATGGAGATGACCACCCCATCTCTTTACAGTGCAGATCGGTTCACCGTGTTGATGGAGCGGCTGGAAAAGGGAGAGAGTCTGGAGGGTGCTGTGGTAGCGGTAGCTGCAGCGCCAGCACCTGCAGTATCGGAACCTGTGGCAGTTGTGGAGAAGAGGGTTGAAGAATCTGCAGCGGCCAAGGCAGTAGAGGGTGCAGCACCATCCCTCTATAGTGTGGATCGCTTTGCTGTGTTGATGGATCGATTGGAAAAAGGGGAAAGCCTGGAAGATGTTGTGGTACCGGCAGCAGCACCAGTACCTGCAATATCGGAACCTGCGGCAGTTGTGGAGAAGAGGATTGAAGAACCGGCTGAGGCCAACGCGGCAGTGGGAACGGTCTCATCCCTCTATAGTGCAGATCGGTTCACGGTATTGATGGATCGGCTGGAAAAGGGGGAGAGTCTGGAGGGGGCTGTGGAGTCAGTGGAAGTAGAGGTGGCACCAGTTCCTGTTGTAGTTTCTCCTGGGGTGGCAATGGTCCAGGTAGATAATCAGTCCTCTTCCGTTAAAGAGGTGGATGCCTCTCTCTACAGTGTGGATCGCTTCACTACATTGATGGATCGTATTGAAAGTGGAGAGGGGGTAACGGTGCCTGAGCAGCCCGTTGCCGAAGAGTCTGTAAAGATCGAGGCGGTAGAAAGTAAAGTCACTGAAGCTGTCGTTGAGCCTGTAGTGGTGGAGCCAAAGCCACAGGTGGTGATAGAGGCCAAAGAGACTATGGTTGAAGAGCCTCCGCCCCCCCGTCGCAGGATGATCCTGATTGGGCCTGCATCCTCTTCATCAGAGCCGCCTTCGAAAGGGATTCGTCTGGTGGGCCCCAAGGGCTGTAGTGGTGGCTGTTGACGGCTTGAGAGGTTGGCGCGACATGAATAGAGCAAGGGTTGGTGCTGTACTGGCTCTGTTGGGCACGCTCTGTGTTAGCAATGCCACGTTGGCTACCCCGGAGCAGGCGGCTGCAGAGGCCCGGCTCAGTGTTGAACAGCATAAGCAGAAAAGGGTATCCAGCGCCTACCAGCATATGGCCAGGGCTGCTGTGTTGGATCCGGAAAATGAGGACTATCTGGTGGATGCGGCGGTTCTCAGTGAACTGGCCGGGAATCCGCCGCTGCTGACCATCCCCTTCTACCACCGTGCAACGGCCCTCGCCTCGAAGCGCAAGGATTATGAGGCGGTTGAAATCTATAATCTGAAGATCTCCAGATTGGCCAGTGAGATCCCGGTCTGGGTAGGAGAGCCATCGACAGAGAATGCCGTTGTAGCGCAAATGGTGGATGGTGATCAAAAGAGATTTGGACAGGGCGTGGTTGAAGCCGGAGTGCTGTTGGAAGAGGCGAAAATGCTTCTGGGGGCACGTCACCCATCTACATTGGAGCGTAGCAAGGCGTATGGTGCCGAGCAGATCGCAGCAGCCTTGAAGGTGTTGCAGCAGGCCGAGGAGGATGCGGTCACTGCCTTTGGAGAGGACCATCCCGAGGTACAGCTGGTACGTGGTTTGATTGAGCAGATTCGACAGCAGGGAGATGCTTCTCAGGCTGCTGCGGCATATCGCAAGACCATGGCAGTGTATGGTTATGTGCTGGAAGATTACCTCCCCTCTACGCTGGATCAGCTCATGCGGCTCTCTGGGGAAGAGGCGTTGCGTGGTGAATATGGTGTCGCGGCACAACTGCTGATCAGTGGCTGTGGTGCAGCCAGCAGAATTCTTGGTGAACTCCATCAACAGACTGGAGCCTGCTTTCAGCAGCTGGGGTTGATGCAGTTCCGTCAGGGAGCATATGCAGAAGCAGAGGCTGCATATGGCAAGGCATCGAGAATCTTGCAGGGGGTTGTCGGCAAGGAGGCGCCTCAATGGGTGCGTACCCAGATCTATCGTGCGGATCTGGCGCGAGCCAATGCAGCGTTTGGGGATGCGCAGCGCATGCTGGATCAGGTGACAACTGCGGAAAAGGTGCCAGAGCCGCTGAAGTTTGAGGCCAGAGGGGTGGTAGCCCAACTACTTGAGGATCAGGGGCGTTACGGTGAAGCCGAACGGGTGAGCAGAGAGATTCTGACCCATGAATTGGAGACCTTGGGGGAGCAGCATCCCAACGCCATTACCACATTGAATAATCTGGCCGGTTTGCAGCGCAAGCAGTCCCGTTTTCTGGAGGCGGAGAAGGGGTATCAACAAGCCCTTGAGCGTTCTGCCCAGGCGCTTGGCAGTGAGCACCCCTCAACCATTGCGGTGATGAACAATCTGGCCCTCACACTGGAGGGGCAGGGGCTCTATGATCGTGCAGAACCGCTGTTCCGCAAGGCACTGCAGCGCTCTACCAAAGTGCTTGGAGAGGCTCACCCCACCACTCTGGCGAACCTCAACAATCTGGCGATGTTGCATGAGAGCCAGGGGCTGTTCGAGAAGGCGGAATCGCTCTATCGACAGGCCATTGAGCAGTTGATCGCTTCCAGGGGAGAGAAACATCCCGATACCATTGCGGTATTGAACAACCTCGGTTACCTCTATCTGTTGCAGGGGCGTCATGGTGATGCGGCTGCAATCTTCGGGGAGGTGCTGAAGGTCTGGCGGGCATCACTGGGAGAACGTCACCAGAAGACCCTCAAGGGGATGAACAATCTGGGGCGTGTTCACCACCAGCTGGGTGAGCTGAAGCGGGCCGAGGTGTTGATTGCCACGGCATTGAAGCTGCGACGAGAGGCGATGGGGGAGCACCATATCGATACGCTCCGTTCACAGCATGATCTGGGCAAGCTCTATATGGATATGGGGCGCCACGAGGCCTCCCTGCAGCTGCTGCAGAAGACCTTGAGGCAGGCAGAGAACCATCTGGGGCAGCAGCACCCCTACACCTTTGAAACGCTCAATACATTGGCGATGTTGCGACAGAGGATGGGAGATGGCAAAGGTGCCTTTGATGTAGAGAAGCTCCTCTTCGAGCGCCGCAATCGCTTCCTCGATCAGATGCTCTGGGCAACCAGTGAGAATGCGAGAGAGGGCTATCTTCGTCTCCATCGCCCCGAGCTTTACCGCTACATGAACCGGGTCTCTGCCCTGGAGCCGAAGCAGGCAGGGCGTGAGTTGGCGCGGATCAGCCTGCTGCGCAAGGGAATGCTGCTACAGGTGGCCTCGCAGATCCAGCAGGTGGAGAAAATGGCGGATGATCCGGCATTGACCGTAATCAGCGATGCGCTATTGGCTGCACGCAAGGAGCTGGCAACGCGTACCCTCTCGGGGCCGGTGGATGAGAGTGCGGCATCTTTCCTGGAGACGATTCACCAGCTGGAAGAGCGGATCAGTGAGCTCGAGGGAGAGCTGGGGCGTGCCAGTATCCGTTTTCGTGAGGCCACTACGGAGCTCTCTCTGCAGCAGCTGGAGGCACATCTGCCGGATGCATCCGCACTGGTTGATTATATGATCTTTGAGGATGAAGCGGGTGTCAGCAAGCTGCAGGCGGCCATTCTGAGGAGAGAGGCGGGGAAGGTGGTCTATGATCACTACCTCTATGAGGATCTGAAGGGGATCAATAGCGCCATTCAGGAGTTCCGTGAGGTCATTCAGGATGACACTGCCGATGAGTATGAAGTGCTCGAGTTCGGTATGGAGCTCTACAGCAGGGTATGGGCACCGATTGCAGCGCGTATTGGTGAAGCCGAAAAGGTGTAAGTGGTGCCGGATGGATTGCTCAACATTCTCCCCTTCAATGCGATGGTCAATGAGGAGGAGAACTATCTGCTGACGGCACTGGATATTCATACCCTCTCCTCCAGTCGGGATCTGATCCCTTCCGGTCTGCCACTGGCACAAGGGGGCTATATGATCATGGCCGGGCCCGATTACGATACCGATGAGGTGGTCGGCAAGGAGCTGCTGGCGGCGATTCAGGGTAAACGCTCTGCCAAGAGTACAGCCCAGGCGATGCGGGGTATGTCACATGGGTTGCGCTCACTCAGTTTTGTACCGTTGCCCGGTGCGGAACAGGAGGGGCAGTTGATTGAAGAGCAGATCAGTGCCCGAGAGGAGAGCCGAATTGCGGCTCGTCTGATTCAGCGCAAGGAGGCGCAGGAGGTGCTGTTGCGCACGATGGAGCAGCCTCCCGAGGTTTTACACATCGCAACCCATGGCTTCTTTCTTGAGGCCAGTGAGAATCTGAAGAAACGACTGAAGAAGGTGACCCGTGGCGCCGGTCTGCAGATTCCACCACCGGGAGACAACCCGCTGCTGCGTGCAGGGCTTGCCTTTGCCGGATTGAATGCAAATGCGAAGATACTGGGAGAGATCGATACCGATAATGATGGGGTGCTGACGGCACTGGAGGTGTTGGGGCTCGATCTCAGTGGTACCCGTTTGGCGGTACTCTCGGCCTGTGAGACCGGGCTGGGGGAGATCCATGAGGGTGAAGGGGTCTATGGGTTGCGGCGTTCTTTCCAGGAGGCGGGTGTCGATGCGGTGGTCAACTCCCTGTGGGAGGTGAGTGATGCCGGTACCCAGGCGTTGATGACGGGGCTCTATCAACGCTTGCTGGAGGGGCAGGATACCCACGCTGCACTGCGCAATACCCAACTGGAGATGTTGGCCTCGGATGAGTGGAACTATCCCTATGTATGGTCTGCCTTTTTTATGGTAGAGGGGGCGAGAGGGGCAGGTTCATAGTGTAGACTCTATTCATGCGCAGTGAATTCGGGGGAATGGGCTGTTGCAGTAATTGAATCTTTGGTGGGTGAAATCAGGAGTAAATCGATGCGTCAACGGATTAAAATCTTGTCAACGGCACTGCTCTCCCTGTTGCTGGTGGTTCAGGCTGATCTGGCACTGGCCAAGGGGAAGGGGCCGGTCACCATGATCATGAATGCCGAAGGGCAGATCGAATACAGCAAGAGTGGCAAGCGCTGGAAACCGGTCAAACGTAACAAGTTTCTCTTTCCAGGCTATTTGATTCGTACTGGCGCAGATGGCAAGGGTACCTTTCTGAATCAGCAGACCGGAGCCTCCCGTGAGCTGGGTGCGAACAGTGTGGTGGAGATCACTGCAGAAGGTGCCAAGGCCTCTTCGGGTTCTCTTTCGGAACCTGTCGCGGTTGATGGTAGAAAGCGGCTGGCCACTCTCCTGGATAACCGCTTCAGAAATGTGCAGAAGTACACCACCATACGACGTGGGGTGAAGAAGAGTGCCAAGGTCAAGTTGAAGACGGCCACCCATAGAAAGAATGCCGCCTTCAATCTCTCGGCAACCTGGCCCGATCTGGTGTGGAATAACGAGGGCAAGGGATACAGCTATCGTCTGCACGTGGATGATCGGAGCTATGATGTTCCGGCTGCTGAGGGAGAGATGGTTCGCTACACCCTGAAGGATGTTGCTCCGGGGAAACACCTCTACAGTGTTGAGGTGATGAAGGGGAAAGAGGTGGTCTACCGGCCCAAGAAGCGCAGCAGCTTTATGTGGTTGACCCCCGAGCAGGAGAGGGCCATTCTGGGAACGATCCCCGATGATGACCTGATGAAGGCGATGGTGCTGGATAGTGAAGGGATCATGGTGGGCTCTCTTGACCTCTATACCCGCTTCTTTGATGGTAATCGTGATGACAATGATATGCGTCCGATGTTGATCCAGAATCTGCATGTACTGAAACTGCAGAATTTGAAGCGGGCCGAGGCTGGCCTGTTCAATCAGATTCGCCGGGAAGAAGAGTAATCCAGATCATCGTGACACCAAGCCCTGCAGAGCCGGCGATTTGTCTGCTCTGCAGGGCTTTGTCGTTTTTGCAGGCCATTTTTCGTGTAAAAAAGCAGGTGTAGGGGAAAAGTGAGTAATCTCTTTGGTGAGAATAAGCATTTTCCTAATGGATTATCGCTGTGGTACTTTCAATAATAATCGGTTGTATAGCAGTATGAAAAAAGTGATCCTCCCTTTTAAGGGGCATTGAACATCAAGGCACTCATCAGAAGTGCTCGAATACCGGAGACTGGGTGTGAAAAAGATATTGGGTCGTTACGATATATTGATAACCATCGCCGTGTTCCTGGCGATGATTCCCGCTGAATACAATGAGAGCTTTGCGCTGCTGGAGGAGCAGACCCTCTCGGCACGCCAGATCCTCAGAATGTCCTACGGAGATGATGAGCAGACCTCCTTCTCCAAGGATGAAATTCTCATCCTCAATATGGATGAGGCTTTCTTTGACGAATATCGCAGCTTCCCGCTACGTCGCACCGATATTGCGCAGATGGCCAATACCTTGCATCAACTCGGTGCCAAGGTTATCGCACTCGACGTACTGTTCGACTTCCCAAGCTCCTATGGTGAGGACGAGGGGGCGGCCAAGTTGTTGAAAGAGACCGGGAGCTCCATGCTGGTATCCAAAGCCAATATCAATGATGAAGATATGGCAACAGGGATTACCTATCCGACCGAGGCCTATCGAGGGTCGGCGAAGAGTGGTTACACCAATATCACCTCCTCCAGTTCGATTATCACCAGCCTCTCCAAATTGCGGATTCGCGAAGATACCATCGAGATGGAGGATGGTTGGCCCTTTGCGGTGCAGGCATTGGCGATGTATTACGATGTCGAGCCGGCACTGATTGAAGACGAAGGGCAGAAGTATCTGCTGATTGGGGATTTGAGAGTCCCGCTGGATCACAAGAATCAGTTCCATATTGATTTCCCGGCGTTGACTACAGGAGCCACCTTCCTCAATCAGACCGATGCCTCGATCAGTGCAATGGAGGTGCTGCGCCCCTATCTGCCTTACCTTTTCGAGGATGAAGAAGATCCGCAGGAGGCGATGGAGGAAGCGCTGGAAGAGCTGGAGGATCTCTCTTTCCTGTTTGATGGAAAGATTGTGGTGGTAGGGGATACTTCAGAGGTTTCTCATGACTGGTTTGATACCCCGGTCGGTATGGTCTACGGAGTGGAGATCATTGCCGATGCGATCCACACCATGATGCGTGGCACGCCTCTGCGCCCCGCATCTCAGGAACAGGAGGCAGCGGTATTGTTGGCGGTGATGCTGATCATGCTGTTGATCAGCTTCATCTCCACCCCGGCGATCAGTTTTGTGCTCACCGCGTTACTGTTTGCCAGCTACACCTATGCCGCTGGAAGGCTCTACATCGATCAGGGGATCGTCTTCTCCATGAGCTATGTGATGGTGGCGGCATTCCTCTCCTACCTGGTGATCAATCTGCGCCACTATCTGGTAGAGCGTGACCAGAAGGGTTTTGTAACCGCCGCCTTTGGTCAGTACCTCTCCCCGGATGTGGTCGATGCGCTGGTGAAGGACCCGTCGAAGATGTCACTGGGTGGTGAGAGCCGTGAGATGACCGCCTTCTTCTCCGATGTGGCGAGCTTCTCCACCATCTCGGAGAAGATCACCCCGGCGGAGCTGGTGGCGCTGCTCAATGAGTACCTCACGGCGATGTGTGACATCATTGCCGACCATGGTGGCACCATCGACAAGTTCGAGGGGGATGCGATCATCGCCTTCTGGGGGGCGCCGCTGGAACAGCCGGACCATGCGACCCGCGCCTGCTACAGCATTATTGATCAGCAGAAGTTCCTGGTGCCGTTCCGTCAGGAGCAGATCGACAAGGACTGGCTGCCGGTAGAGTTCCGGGTACGTATGGGGGTCAATACCGGGCCGATGATTGTCGGTAACATGGGGTCGCAGCAGCGCATGGACTACACCATGATGGGAGACTCGGTGAATCTGGCGGCTCGTCTCGAGGGAGCCAACAAGTTCTACAAGAACTACTCGATGATCTCCGAGACCACTTACGAGCAGGCCAAGGATAATATCGATGTGCGTGAGCTGGATCGTATCCGCGTGGTGGGCAAGAAGGAGCCGGTCACCGTATACGATGTGATTGAGCGCAAGAACCAGACCAGCGGACCGATGGCCGATGTGGTGCCGATCTATCTTGAGGGGCTGCAGAAGTACAAGGAGATGGATTTTGTCGCTGCGAAGCAGCTGTTCCAGAAGGCGCTCACCATTCTGGAGAGTGATGGCCCATCGATCACCTACGTCGATCGTTGTCAGCACTTTATCGACAATCCGCCGCCGGCTGATTGGGATCGTGTCTGGACCCATACCGAGAAGGGCTAAACAGGCTGAGAGTGCTCTTTTCTCGCAACGGTTGCAGAAGCGCCGTACTCGAATCCTCAAGTATGCAAATATATACTTCAGGTATCGGTGCGGCGCTCTGTTGCGTCTGCAAGAAAGTAACTATTCAGTGGTTGCCTGAAAAGAGGAAAAATAAGACTGTAGCTGTTCAGGGGTGAGCTGAATAGTTGCGCAAGAAAAACACTATTTTTAGAGGTATCCTGTCGTAATGGCAAAAACCAGCTACGAGGAGTGGGCCAAGGTCTCCAGCAACCGTATCCGTCCCCTCAACCACATGATGCTGTTCGCCG
>CAYFOU010000022.1:19581-21565 GCA_964344805.1 uncultured Piscirickettsiaceae bacterium
ATTCTGGTTGTGGTGGTGGCGCTCTACTGGGCCAACTGGGCGGTGCTGGATGAGGTGACCCGTGGTGAAGGCAGGGTGATCCCCTCCTCACAGGTACAGGTGATCCAGAATCTGGAGGGGGGCATCATCGAAGAGATTCTGGTGCGTGAAGGAGATATCGTGGTGGAGGATCAGGTGGTGATCCGCCTCTCTGATACCCAGTATATCTCTGAGGCGAAACAGAATCGTCTGGAAACGCTCTACCTGCTGGCCAAGATCGCCCGTCTGGAGGCCGAGGTGGAGGGGAATGAGTATCAGCCGCCTGCCGAGGTGGTGGCAGAGCAGCCCGATTTTGCCAGTAGTGAAGGGGCCACCTATCAGGTGCGCCAGTCCGAGCTGGAGGCTGCACTGGAGGTGTTGAAGGCGCAGCGGCTGCAGCGTGAGCAGGAGCTGAATGAACGTCAGGTCAACCTTGCCAATCTGGAACAAGGGCTGAAGCTCTCCCGTAATGAGTATGAGAATGCGCAGAAGGAGCTGGCGATCGCAGAGAAGATTCGCAAGATCAAGGCAATGCCGGAGATTGAGCTGGTTCGGCTGAAGCGTGACCTGGCCAGACTGGAACGTGAACTGCATACTCTGAAGGTGGAGTATGAGTCCAACCTTAATGCCATTCCCCGTATTGAAGCGACCATTGAAGAGATTGAGCGTAAGCTGGAGGGAGAACGTCGCTCCTTTATCGCCAAGGCTACGCAAGAGCTGAGCGAGACGCGTGCGATGCTGTCACGCAGTCAGGAGCAGCAGAACACCCTCAATGACCGCCTCAGCCGTGCCGAGATTCGCACCCCGGTCTACGGTGAGGTGAAGCGGATCAAGATCAATACCATTGGCGGGGTGATCCAGCCGGGCATGGATATCATGGAGATTGTGCCGCTCAATGACCAGCTGCTGATCGAGGCGCGCATTCGTCCTGCCGATATCGGCTTCTTGCGCCCGGACCAGAAGGCGATGGTGAAATTTACCGCCTACGACTCCACCATCTATGGAGGTATCCCGGCTCAACTGGAACAGATCAGTGCCGATACCATCGTCGATGAGAAGGGGGAGCGTTACTATCGGGTGCGCCTGCGTACCGAGAAGAGCGCGCTGGGAACAGAGGAGAATCCGCTGCCGATCATCACCGGCATGACCGCAACGGTAGAGTTGCTGAGCGGACAGAAGACGGTGCTGGACTATCTGCTGAAGCCGATTCTGAAGGCGCAGCAGAATGCATTAAGAGAACGTTGAGTGCCCCCTAAGAGATTCCTCATTTTTGACGGATAATGCTGAAAAAGGTCCAAACCATTATAGACTGGACGATAAGTGATATTGCTGGCTGATATCTGAAAACCTGTAAATCTATGAGTGCGGAACAGAAAAAGAAAAAACTTACGGTCCTGAATCGTGAACTGGAGATTGAGGTCGCTCACCTGAAGCAGACCATCACCATCCTGCGCGAGAATCTGGAGCGGGGTGAAGTGGCCAAGGAGGAGGCGGTGCAGATGGTGCGCACCGCATCCAACAAGGAGAGCCACCAGTTCAAGACCATGATCCAGTCGCTGCGTGAGGAGATGGAGCGGCAGAAGGGGATCGAGGAGGAGCGGGTACAGAAGGCGGTCTCGGCAGCCAACAAGGAGACCCACCAGTTCCGCAATATGGTGCAGTCGCTGCGTGACGAACTGGAGCGGCAGAAGGAGAAGGAGCAGGAGCGCATCCAGAAGGCGGTCTCTGCCAGCAACAAGGAAATTGCCCAGTTCAAGAGCATGGTGCAGTCACTGCGTGAGGAGATGGAGCGGCAGAAGGGGCTGGAGGAGGAGCGCATCCAGAAGGCGATCTCGGCAGCCAACAAGGAGACCCATCAGTTCCGCAATATGGTGCAGTCGCTGCGTGATGAGCTGGAGCGGCAGAAGGAGAAGGAGCAGGAGCGCATCCAGAAGGCAGTCTCTGCCAGCAACAAGGAGATTGCCCA
>CAYFOU010000023.1:0-21444 GCA_964344805.1 uncultured Piscirickettsiaceae bacterium
TCTTCTGGGAGAAGGCGTTCCAGGGGCCGATTGCCGAGATGATCTTCTCCGGACGCAGGCAGGAGGCGGAGCAGGCGATGAATGAGATGATGGAGAGCTGCTGTCATGCTGATGGTGAGCAGTCTCTCAATGATGGAGAGGTCTATCTGATCGGTGGTGGTCCGGGTGACCCTGATCTGCTCACCTTCCGTGCGTTGCGTCTGATGCAGCAGGCCGATGTGGTGGTCTATGACCGGCTGATCTCTCCGGCGGTGCTGGACCTGACCCGTCGTGATGCGGAGCGGATCTATGTGGGCAAGGAGCGTGATAACCATTCGGTGCCGCAGGATCAGATCAACCAGTTGCTGTTGGATCTTGCCAAAGAGGGGAAACGTGTCGCCCGTCTGAAGGGGGGCGACCCCTTTATCTTCGGTCGTGGTGGTGAAGAGATTGAGCTGCTTGCTGAGTACCAGATTCCATTCCAGGTGGTCCCCGGTATCACTGCAGCCTCGGGGATCTCCTCCTATGCCGGTATTCCATTGACCCATCGTGATCATGCGCAGTCGGTCACCTTTGCCACCGGTCACCTGAAGGATGGCACCTCTGATCTCAACTGGAAGGCGCTGGCGCAACCGGGTCAGACCGTGGTCTTCTATATGGGGCTGAAAGGGATAGAGATCATCACCGGCAAGCTGATTGATCACGGGATGGACCCTGCAACCCCAGCGGCACTGGTGCAGAAGGGGACTACCCCTGATCAGGAGGAGTACATCGGTACCCTGGAGACCCTGCCGCAGATCGTCAAGGAGTCGAAGATCAAGCCGCCGACACTGACCATTATCGGCAGTGTGGTGACACTGCATGACAAGCTGGACTGGTTCCAGCCGGATGAGCAGCGTGGGAATGAGCCACGGGTATTCTGAATGATGGGGGATGAAGCGCAGGCCCATATTCCGGTAATCCCGGATGAGTACTTTGTCGCTGCACTGCGATTGATCGGCATGGCCAGTCTGGAGGGGGCCTATCACGCCTCCGAGTTCCGCAAGGTAGGGGAGGTATATGATCTGCTCAACGAACTGCTCGAGGTCTATGCCCAGGAGAGCAGTGGGGACAGTGTGCTGGCAGAGAAAACCCCGGATCAGGAAGAGCCACCACGTCTCACCATCGACCATCTCTTTATCATCGAACATGCGGTTGCCTTTGCCTTGGAACGGGGTAAACTGGGGGAACAAAAGGAGTTGGCCGAGGCCGTTCGGGATGGTTTCAGGGAGCACAACAGTGCGATCCGCAGCCAGTCCCAATCGGCAGACTCTCCATAATAATACCTACAGGGCTGGTTGGCCCCTATCAGAGGAGATGTAAGATGCTAGTAAAAGATATTATGAGCCGCCATGTACGTTCGGTTACCCCGGATACGCCGATGCGTGAAGTGGTCTCTGCAATGACGCTCTATCGCGTCAGTGGTCTGCCGGTGATTGAGGATGATCGTCTTGTCGGTTTTATCGCGGAGAAGGATGTGCTGCACCACCTCTTCCCCTCTCTGGAAGAGGCGATGAACCAGAGTGGTACCTTCGACTTTGAAGATATGGAGGATAACTATGCGCAGGTGGTCAACCTCAAGGTCAACGACCTGATGACTACTGGTGTGATTGGTGTGACCGAGGATATGCCGGTGCTGAAGGCAACCTCTTTGATGGTGCGCCACCGCTTCCGTCGCATCCCGGTAATTGATGGTGACAAGCTGGTGGGAATGATGAGCCTGGGGGATGTGCACAAGGCGATCTTCAAGAAGGCGATTGCCGATGTCTGTGCAAAAGTCTGAGTCTCAGACTGCTTGAAATCATGCCCCCCCTTCAGGCGAGGTTTGCAGACCGCCTGAAGGGAGTGGGGAAAGATCGGGGGATCATCTTATGATGACAGTAGCGTTTTCTGCTACTGACGTTTCTGTTGGATCTTGTTCCGGCATGGATCAGAGACGGTTATCTCATATACTGGAACTGCTGCAAGGGCTGTTGCGGTGGTGAGTGTGCGAGCTCTACCCCGTACCAGTCTGAAACGGCGTGTGCTGCTGACGGTTGGAGGGCTGGTAGGGGTTCTGCTGATCCTCTCCGTTACCCTCAATATCTGGCGAGAGTATGAGAACCGCAGTGACTGGCTGCAGCAGCGTGGTGACCAGCTGGCCAACTTTCTCTCGGGTGCGGTGCAGGTTCCTCTGTGGAACATGAATGCTGATGCGGTCTCCTCTACCCTGGAGGTGGTGACCAGGGATCCCGACTTCCTCTATGCCGTGGTGCGGGAGAGTAGCGGGATCGAGATTACGGTAGGGCATCAAAACCGGGCGATCAATTTGCTCATTTTCCAGCGACCTATCTTCTATCAGCAGGGGGGCAGCAGTGAGCAGATTGGTGTGCTGGAGTTGGGGCTCTCCAAGCAGCGTCTGCAGGCCTTTTTGTTGAAGAAAATCACCGAAGATGTGCTGTTGCTACTGTTGCTGCTCTCACTCAATCTACTGTTGATCTTCCTTGGGCTGCGTCTGATGACGCGCCCGATCGATCAGCTCACCCAGGTGATGAGGGGCTTCTCCAAAGGGGACTACCGGCAGCCGGTCTATGGCCTGGAGCGTAGAGACGAGATTGGGGTGATGGCAGAGGCACTGGAGGTGCTGCGTCACAACTCGATTGAGCGGGAGGAGATCAAGGCGGAGCTGGAGGAGCGGGTAGTGGAGCGCACTCGGGCGCTGGAAGAGGAGGTGGAAGAGCGCAAGCAGGCGGAGGCGCGGGCAAAGGCAGCTGACCACGCCAAGAGTGAGTTTCTGGCCAATATGAGCCATGAGATTCGTACCCCGATGAATGGCATCATTGGGCTCAGCTATCTTGCCCTGAAAGAGGAGTTGCCTCCACAGCAACGGGACTATCTGACCAAGATTCAGGGGGCCGCCGAGTCACTGCTGGAGATCATCAACGAGATTCTGGACTTCTCCAAGATTGAGGCGGGGCAGTTGCTGATTGAGAAAGTCCCCTTTTCACTCTGTCGGGTACTGGACCATATCATCAGCCTTTCGGCCTTCAAGGCGGAGCAGAAGGGGGTGGAGTTGCTGTTTGATCTCGACCAGCAGGTACCGATTGACCTGATCGGTGACCCTACCCGCATTCAACAGATGCTGGTCAATCTGACCAACAATGCGATCAAATTCACTGCAGAGGGTGAGGTTGCGATCCATATTCGCCTGCTGGAACAGCAGGAAGACCAGGTTCGGCTCTATTTTGGTGTGGAGGATACCGGCATCGGTATCGGCATGGAGGAGAAGCAGCGGCTGTTTCAATCCTTCTCTCAGGCCAATAGCTCCACCACCCGTGAGTATGGGGGGACCGGGCTGGGGCTGGCAATTACCAAACAGTTGGCGGAGCTGATGGATGGAGAGATTGATGTAGAGAGTGAACCCGGTGTCGGCTCTACCTTCTTCTTCACCTTGCCGCTTCAGGTGCAGACCTCGGCAGTGAACCGCCATTCCGGTTGTGACTACTGCCACAGCCCCATTCTGATTGTGGATGATAACCAGACTGCGCGTGAAATCCTGCAGAAGATGCTGCAGCAGCGCGATTACCGGGTTGATACGGCGGCCTCTGGAAAGGCGGCACTGTCACAGATTCAGCAGGCGGATGAGGCGGGTACCCCCTATCGTCTGGTATTGATGGACTGGAAGATGCCGGAGATGGATGGGGTTACTGCAACGAGAAAGATCCAGCAGCAGCTTCCACTCTCGCAGATCCCGGCGGTTGTGCTGGTGACCGCCTATGACAGTGAACTGAAACGGACCGATGAGCTGCAGATTGAGCTGGCGGGCTATCTTACCAAGCCGGTGTTGCCATCGCTGTTGATGAGTGTGGTGGAAGAGGGGGTAAGTCAGCGACAGCCCATTCCACTGGAACCCCAGAGAACGGAGTGGCCGACACTGCCTGCTGAGGAGGTGTTGAGTGGGAAACGGGTACTGCTGGTCGAGGATAACCTGATCAATCAACAGGTGGCCCGGGAGATTTTGCGTGGAATGGGGCTGGAGGTAACCATTGCGCAGGATGGTATCGAGGCGGTGGAAAAAGTGGACCAGTCACCCTTTGATCTGGTGTTGATGGATATCCAGATGCCCCGTCTTGACGGGTATGGGGCGACACAGCAGATTCGGGAACGCTACAGTGCACTTCAGTTGCCGATTATTGCGATGACCGCCAACGCAATGGAGGAGGATCGAAAACGGGCGCTGGATGCCGGTATGAACGACTACCTCTCCAAACCGGTAGATGTGCAGCAGTTGATGGGCAAGTTGAAGCAGTGGTCTCTCCCGGTGTCTGAAGAGCACTCTTCTGCAGAGATGGCTCTTCCGGTTGAAAAGGGAGTGATTGAATGGCCGGAGCGGCTGCCGGGGCTGGAGGTGTCTGAAGGGGTTGCACGGGTGGTGGGGAATCGGCAGATCTACCTGAAGATCGTGCAGCAGTTTGCAGCGGATAATGGGGATTTTATCGAACAGCTTGAGCAGTGGCTGCGGGATGGTGCATGGGAAGAGGGGAGGCGGGCGCTCCATTCACTGAAGGGGAGTGCTGCCAACATCTCGGCCAATCCTCTTGCGATAGTTTGTCGGAAAATGGAGTTGGCTATTCAGGAGCAGGAGGAACTTGCGGCAGAACAGCTGCAGCAGCTGCAACGGGCGCTGGATGAGTTGATGAGATCCATTGCCCTGCTGCAACCGTTGGATCAGGAGGCAGGGGGGACGGTTACCGTAGCGGCGGATGCTGACTCCGAAGTGGAACTGGAGCAGCAGATTATGGCGTTGAGAGAGGCATTGTTGAGTAACAATCTGGATGCCGAGCCGCTGTTTCAACAGTTGCGCCCACAGCTGACCCTCCGTTTGGGGGAAGAGATTGTCGGGCAGTTGATCACCGCGATTGAACAGTTCCGCTATATGGATGCTGTGGAGTTGTTGAAATAGGAAAGGGATGGCAATATGGGCAGCTGTTTTGGAGAGAGGAGGTCTCATGGTTGAGAAGTTTGTCTGGGATCAGGAGCGATACGGGATCGGGAATCCGGTGATTGATCAACAGCATCGGGAGGTGCTTGATATTGTCAATCAGGTGATCGATGCTCAGGAAGAGAAAGATGATGACGGTGCGATTGAGGTGCTGATGCGGATGAATGAGTACGCCTCTTACCACTTCTCTACCGAGGAGGATATGCTGCAGGTGGTTGACTTTCCGGAACTGGAGGCCCACAGGAAGCTGCATGCCGACTTCACCGAACAGGTTTCCCAGTTTATGATCGCCGCAACTCAGGGAGATCTGATCCTGGGGGAGATCCTGCAGTACCTGCGTGGCTGGTGGGAGGAGCATATTCTGGATGAGGATCAACAGTTCAGAGGTTATCTTTCGGATAATGGCTGATCTCCTTTTACGGAAAGCTGAGATGGAACAACAGACGGGTTGCTGATGGAGAGCGAAGTGACGGCCGTTGAGGCAAAGAAAAAGGTACTGATTGTTGATGATGTGCCAACCAATATCACCCAGCTCAATGTATTGCTGAAAGAGGAGTACCAGATCTTTTTTGCAACCAGTGGTGCAGACGGGTTGAAGGCAGCAGAGAGCCAACTTCCCGATCTGATCCTGCTGGATGTTGAGATGCCGGGAATGAACGGTTATGAGGTGTGTGAACGGCTCAAGCAGAACCCGGATACCCTGCAGATCCCGGTCATCTTTGTTACCGCCCATACCGATACCGGAGAGGAGGAGCGGGGATTGCAACTGGGGGCGGTGGACTACATCCATAAACCCTTCTCCCCACTGCTGGTGCAGTTGCGTGTGCGTACCCAGCTGATGATGAAGGCGCAGCGTGACCAGTTGGAGAATCAGGTGAAAGAGGTGACCACCATGTTCAAGGTGGCGGTGGCCCTGATTGAACATGCAATTGATGGAGGGGATGATTCAACCGGTGTGATGATCGACCGGATTATCGCAGCAGTACGGGTGGTGAACGAGATCAAGAAGCGGGCAGAGGGGATTCGTGACTGCCCGGATGAGGGGGGCACCTCATGTATTCAGGAGGTGCAGACATTGGGAGAGCAGATTGAGAGTGGTTGTGATCTACTGACCAATACGCTTGATGGCACCATTGTCTCCTTTCAGGATATGGACCGGATTGCCCAGCAGCTGAATCAGATTGCCAACAGCCTGAGTGATGCGGCGGCACTGATCAATGATCCGGAGCGGATCAATGATGCGGCAGAGTGGCGGCAGATGTATGAAAATATCCGCAATACCTTTGTGATGATGGATGCGCAGATTCTTTTCGAGGCAATCCTCTCAGGAGACAATATTCAAGAGGCAATGGAGAAGGCCAGGGAGATGAAGCAGGAGTCTCAGGATCTGTTCGAGGCTTTTTAAGAGAAGGCGTCCGGCCTTCTATCTCAGCACCTGTTCAACAATCGCCAGCAGTTTTTCCGGGCTGAAGGGCTTGTTGATCCATCCAGTTGCGTTGAGGTCACGCCCTCGCTGTTTTGCTTCTGTAGAGTTCTCGGTGGTCAGAAACAGAATCGGGGTAAAGCGGTACTCCGGTAAATCACGAATGGCTGCTACCATGTCATAGCCATTCATTACCGGCATATTGACATCGGCCAATATCAGGTCAAAGGTCTCTCCAGTCATCGCACGGCGCTGCTTGATCAGCCCCAGTGCGTGTTCGCCATCCTCTGCGACGGTTACCTCGAACCCTCCCTTCTCATTCAGTGCGTAGCCAATGGCACTACGCATGGAGGCTGAATCATCTACAGCCAGAATTGTTGCCATCTAAGTATCCCCCAAAGATGTTTACTATTGTTTTACTTTGCTCATTACCTGTTGAACGACATTCAACAGTGTGTCGGGGCTGAATGGCTTGTTGACCCATCCGGTTGCGTTCAGGGCACGCCCCCGCTGTTTCGACTGTTCAGAGTTTTCTGTGGTGAGAAAAAGAATCGGAGTGAAGCGGTAGTCCGGCATGTTACGAATCTTTTCCACCATTTCATACCCCCCCATATTGGGCATGTTGATGTCGGCCAGAATCAGATTGTAGGTTTTACCCTCACGCACCCGGTAGTGGTCGATCAGGTCGATAGCGTGTTGACCATCTTCCGCATCAGTCAGCTGATAGTCCTCTTTCCCCTCCAACGCATACTTTACCGCTTTGCGCATAGATACAGAATCATCTACAACCAGAATTGATGTCATCAAACGTTACCTTACCCTTCGCTCTGCACAACGAATACCGCACCAGATAATATCCTTGAGTCCTGATTTTGTCGAGCCACTATCAAGGATATTGTTATCAAAATGGCTTCCGTGCAACGTTCTCATCAAATCATCTTACCGGTTACTGTGAAGAAGAGCGTGTTGAGTCTTAAACAACCACTGCGTGTCGTGCAATCTGTTCTGTCTCTGCCAGGATCTCTTTGTCCAGCATCAGCTCATTCAGAGCCATCTTGTAGGCGATCTCCCCCTCTCCCTTGATCTTGATCTCTGGGTAGATCGCCTTGCCGACAATGTAGTTGCTTACCTTGAGGATGGAGACCAGTGCAATCAGATCGGTCATCTCTTGATCCTCATAGCCGGAGTAGTCGATGTTGTGAGAGAGCAGAATGGCATCGCAGGTCTGTTCCGGCAGCTCCCAGGATTGGGCCAGCAGATAGCTGATGGCCATGTGGGTGGTCTTGAAGATCTTGCGGTCAAAGTCGAGGATGGAGGCGATGATCGAGTGTGCATAGCAGTAGAGCTCGTTGTACCGCCTCTTCTTTTTCTCGCAGATCAGTACCCCGGCATCCTGAAACAGCCCAGCGAGGAAGGCATCTTCGGGAGAGACCCCAACCACATGGTGGGCCAGAAATTCAGAGCAGGCTGCGGTCAGATTGGCCTGATCCCAGAAGTGGCTATGGAATTCGCTCTCTTCCCCGAAGGCACCTCTCAGTGCACTGGCGAGCAGAAGATTTTTCAACCCCTTCAACCCCAGCAGAACAGTTGCCTGTGGGATCGAATTGATCTTCTGCTTGGTGCCCAATGCAGCAGAGTTGACCAGTTTGAGCAGATTTCCCGAGAGCTTGATGTCACTGGCGATGATCTTTGTAATGGCATCAACATCCGGTTCACTCTTCAGCAGCTCGCTTTGTAGTGCAGTGATGGCCTCGGGGATTGAAGGGAAGCGGATGCTTTCAATCATTCTTTTTGCGGTTTCTAATTCCTGTTGTGGCAAAAAGTTTTGATTCATAAATGGAGAAAATAGTGTGTACTTTTACAGGGCCGTTCCTTAACTATGGACAAATTCTACCCGATAAGCAACTAATGATTTTACCGGTCGATTGAGGCTAACATGTTGTTTACTTGGTTACCTTCTGTTATTCACTTCAGCTATACTCTGGGCTACTCAATTTGGATGGACATCAAAGACCCTCGTTATGGATAAGATAGTTCTTGATCAAGCAACCTACAGCGTGGGCTATCCGGAAATGGACCGGCAGCACATCAAGATGATCGAGTTGATCAACCGTTCCATCGAGCTGGAAGAGGAGGGAGGGTCCGAAGAGCAACTCAAGGATCTGCTGGCGGAGATGGTCGATTACGCCTGGTACCATTTTGAGGCCGAAGAGGCGCTATTGACTGAATTGGGTATTGAGGGGTTGCAGGAGCATATTCAGGCGCATGATGCATACAGCAAAAGGGTGGTCGAACTCTCGATTATTGAAGGGCTGGACAATCAACTGAAGAATATCAACGAATTCCTCTCCCAATGGTGGTTGAGCCATATCCTGATTGAGGATATGAAGTACAAGAAAGAGTAACCCGGAGTGCTTTGGGATGCTCGGCAGGTAATATTCTGTTTTGCAATCCAATGGGTTACTCTTGTTGCCAATTTTTTTGAAAAAAGTACTCATGTTCTCGTCGATGGGGTCGATAGTTGAATCGGATAACAGGAAAAAGGAGCCCTCCTACCCCTGTTCTCCATAACCGTTATCGATTAATCATTGGCAAGCCTCATCGAAAGAGGGGTACGCAAAGCCACCGGCCTGTAGAGTCCAAGACTTATGGCAGCGGGGTTGCGAGTTGTCAGCATGGCTGACAGAAACGTATGGAAGCTCGCAAAATGAACATTAACAGCAGTCACCACGCCTATATGCCTATGCATGCGATGTCGCACTCATCGATGGTACAGGCGAAAGATCGTTCTCATGAGCCGGTTGAGAAACTGGTTCAACCACAGCAAGAGGTCACAAGAGATCACCATCCGGCTCGGAAGGAGGAGGGAGATACCTTTGGCTCTGTGCGTAGAGAGGAGATGGAGCGGTTTCGTATAGAGATGAGGGCGCTCCACAGTGAGCAGAAGGAGGTGTTCAAGGAGGACAAGGCAGATCTGGTTGCAGAACTGCGGGCGGAGGGGGCAGATGCCCGCACGATACGCAGAGAGGTGCGTGAGCTGCGCAATGAGTTCAAGGAAGATTTTCGTGAATTGAAGCAGGAGCGGCGGGATGAACTCAAGGAGGAGCTGAATGCCCTGGGAGAGGACATCAAGGGGTTGCGCCAGCAATTCAAGGAGGAGTTCAGTGAGGCCAGGCGGGAGTATATTGAAGAGTCTCGGGAAAATGGACACTTTGGTGGACTGGGTGAGACCATTCGTGGACTTCGTAGAGATTTCCGGGATCAGTTTGTCGAGGCCCGGCAGGAGCGTATTGATCAGTTCCGTAATGACAATGAACTGGGGCAGGTCCCGGTAACCGCTCCACTGGAACCTGAAGTGGTTGAAGAGCCAGAGGTGACTCCAGATCCAGTGGACGTCAACCAGCAGGTCACCTCATCACAGGTCGCCTTCAATGCACTGCAAGAGGGGGAGTATGCGATTACCGAGATGGAGGCAATGGTGGGTAACGCGGCTGATGGTGACCATTTTGATGCCAATCAGTATGCAAGCATGCAGGATGATCTCTATGGTGCACTACAGACCTATCAGGGTTATGTGGATAGTGTTGGGGATGGAAGCACCAATCTGCAGGCTCAATTGGAAGAGATGAACTTTTTTGGATTCGATCCGTTTGCCAAAAATGTGGACATGGATCAGGCGCTTATCCTGATGGATGATGCCGCCGGTCTGGTCTCCGAGGAGATGTCCCGCTATGCCAATGCTGAGGAGCTGGCTGCAGCCTACACCGGAACTGTTGCATCGGTTGAACCAGCCGCTGCTACAGAGAACAGCCCGATTGTGATGGATGCCGAGACCGCACAAAATATCATCAACCAGCTCACTGAACAGTTGGCCTCTTCGGAGGGTGCGGTAGAGGTGCAGGCCAATGTGTCAGCCGCAGGGGTACTCTCTATGCTGTAAGGGGTTATGGGCATCTCTAAAAATGCACTTTTCGCACAACTGCTGCGTCAGTTCCGTACTCGAATCCTCATATATTCAGATATATACTCCGGTTGGCGCAAGCGCCCGCAAGGCGAAGCTCCGTGCGGTACTTCCTTGCATTTGCACGAAAATCACTATTTTTAGAGGTACCCTTATCGGTTTCGGCTGTCGTATAGCTGAATCGAGCCATCCTTGCTGAAAGCGAGGATGTCGTATGGATCATTACGAGGGCCCTCCATGCCGGGGGAGCCCATCGGCATGCCCGGAACGGAGAGACCATGGATTTCAGGCTTCTCCGTCAACATTTGGGTAATCAGTTCGGCAGGTACATGTCCCTCCACCAGATAGCCCCCGACCTGGGCGGTATGGCAGGATCGGAGGTTACGGGGGACCCCCATCGCATCCTTTATGCTGGTCATGTCGGATTGGTTGCGGGCCTCAACGCTGAAGCCGTTCTCCTTGAGGTGATCGATCCATGCATTGCAGCAGCCACAGGTTGGACTCTTGTAGACCACAATCTCTGTGGCATGGCTGTTCCCGGCCATTATTCCCCACAATAGTGACAGACTGAGCAGTGATGTGACTATTCTCATGGCTCTTTTTGGCATGTGATTTTCTCCGTGTGACCTGCCTCGATTATACATAGACCCACCATGGATCAGATGGTTCTCTGTAAATTCAGGAGGGGGGATTCTGGTGCACTTTATTGGTGCAATCAGGGGTGTGAGAGTTTATTCTCTGGCGCCATGAACAGCGAACCCACCGTACTGATCGCCGATGATGAAGAGCCGATGCGGCAGTTTATGGTCAATCTGCTGCGGTACGAGAAGTGTCAGGTTATAGCGGTTGCAACCAATGGCAAGGAGGCGCTGGCGCTCTATCATCAGTATCAGCCGGATATCACGCTGCTGGATATCAAGATGCCGGAAATGAGTGGGATGGATGTATTGGAGAAGATACGTGAGAGCGATAAAAGCTCTTTTGTATCGATGGTGAGTGCCGATGCCTTTCCAGAGACGATTCGTCATGCAGCAGGCCTGGGGGTCTCGGGCTATCTGGTCAAGCCGATTGACCACAAGAAGATCCAGGCGCTACTGAAGAACTTCGAGAGAATTCAATCCATCACCGATCAGCCGGCGCCGATTTCACATACCCAGAAAAAAAGCTTCTACCCCACCGATGAAGAGCTGGCGGTCGCCCAGAAGCTGGTGGATAGCATCAACTTCCCCTCCATCCCCGAGGCGGTTACCGCCCTGCAGCAGGAGTTGATGAAGGAGGAGCCTGACTTTGACCGTGTTGCGGAGGTGATCTCCAGCGATATCAAGCTCTCCGGGTTACTGCTACGACTGGTTAACTCGGCGGCCTTTGGGCTGAAGCAGAAGGTCAACTCGATCCAGCAGGCGGTTGTGGTGGTGGGACTGGCAAGCCTGAAGGGGGTGCTGCTCGCCTCGGCACTGAGAAGCTCGTTTGAGGATGAAAGTGAATTTGATCAGCAGTTCTGGGGACGGGCCAACGTAACGGCGATCAGCTCCGAGACCATCGCCCATGCGGTGATTGGGGTATCTCCGGAAGATGCCTTTCTTGCGGGGCTGTTTCATGATGCGGGTGCATTGATCTGTCAGAGAAAGCATGAGCGCTATGGTGAGATCTATCGCTACTTGCACTCCATTCCGGTCTCCGTGCTCGATTTCGAGCGCAAGATCTTCAAGACCACCCATATGGCGATCAGCTATGTATTGGCCCGGCAGTGGAAGCTTCCAGAGCAGATCTGTGATGCGATCCTGCTCTCGCACAATCTCGATTACTCCAGCTTCAACGAGAGTGAGGTGAGTGATCTCCGGGCCTTGGTATCGATACTGAAGGTGAGTGACTATGTTGTGGCGAAGCGGATGCATCCTGCCATGCAGATCAAGGCGGAGGGAGAGATGGTCTACAGGGCTGCTCTGGAGGAGTTGATGATCGATGAGGATGTATTGCTCGACGCAATGCAGGCCACAGAGCAGGCGATCCTTGAGGTTGTTTAGTCACTCTATTAGAGAGAGAAATGGCGTCCCCGGCAGGGTTCGAACCTGCAACCTGAACCTTAGGAGGGTTCCGCGCTATCCAGTTGTGCCACGGGGACGTAATGGACTGATTCTATCAGGTTGATAGTGCTCAATGGGGGGAGATGGTGTTGTAGTTGGGTATAATCTGGAGAATGTCAAAGTAGGTGGTGGGGATAGCAATCATGAATATTGATCAGTTAACCAGTGAAGTGCTACATCTTGATCCAAAGAGTAGAGCATTGCTTGCAGAAGCGATCTGGGAAAGTCTGGAAGATCCTTTTGTATCTCCTGATTTGAGTGATGAAGAAGCATTGCAACTTGTGCTACAGAGAGATGGAGCGCTTGAAAAGGGGGACTGTGAGCCTCTTTCTCACAGCGAACTGATAAACAGGCTGCGCTCTTGATGAGAGTTGAGTACCACCCTGCAATAGAGGGTGAGTTACGTCAAATTATTCAGTTCTATAACCAATCTGTTGAAGGGTTGGGGGCAGCGTTTCTGGATGAGTTTGATCGGCAAATACTCAAGATCGTTGAGAACCCATCGCTTTGGATTGAGATTGAAAATGGTATCCATCGTGCACTAATGCGGCGTTTTCCTTTCATTATCTACTTTCGTATCCTGAATGATCGGATCAGGGTGTTGGTTGTAAAACATCAACGAAGGCATCCAAAGTTGGGGCTTTCAAGAAAATAGTTCATAAAGTTGGGGAAGCTTTGAAGAAATTCCAGAGATGGATGAACAGAATGAAAAGAGAATATAAGGTACTCGACAAGCAGATTGTTTTTGATGGTTTCTTCCAGATGGAGAAGTATCGTCTGCAGCACACCCTGTTTCAGGGAGGGTGGTCGCAGCCGATGAGTCGTGAGCTGTTTGAGCGCGGCCATGCCGTGGCGGTGCTGCTCTATGATCCGCACCGGGATGTGGTGGTGCTGGTGGAGCAGTTCCGTATCGGTGCGCTAGAGCATGATGAGCACCCCTGGTTTGTCGAGGTTGTCGCAGGTATGTATGAAGAGGGGGAGGATGAAGAGGCGGTGATTCGCCGGGAGGCGGTCGAAGAGTCGGGTTGTGAGCTGGGACGGATCGAATTCATTGCCCGTTACTGGGTCAGCCCCGGTGGCACCTCCGAAACCATTGCCCTCTATTGTGGAGAGGTGGATGCCTCGCAGGCGGGAGAGGTGTGTGGACTGGATCATGAGAATGAGGATATTCTGGTCCATGTAGTCCCCTACGTACAGCTGCTGGAGATGTGGCAACAGGGCCTGATCAACTCGGCCACCCCGCTGATTGCGGTGCAGTGGCTGATGAGCAACCGGGAGCGGTTGCTGCGGGAATGGACTGCGCCCTGATAGCACCCAAATCTGCGATTCGATAGACGGATTTGGGTAGAATAGCCCGATGCAGATCATCCGGGGCCATCAGATAACACCACAGCAGCGGGAACGCCCCCTGTTTCTGCGCAAGCTGTTGCGCCCAGGGTTGACCTCATTGATGGGGCTCTATGAGGAGAACAGCTCCCTGCTGTTCCGGCTGATGCCTGAAGTGCGTTCGATTGAAGTGGGTAGTGAGCAGATGATTGAATCTCCGCTGCCGCTGATTCTGAAGATTCGGGAGCAGAGTCCCTACACCACCACGCTGGTGCTGACCCACCGTTTTATCGGTGAGAGTGGGCAGGAAGAGGAGCCCTCCGCCAGGATCCGTCTCTACCATGACAGTGATCAGTGCGAGGTGATGTCGATGAGCCAAGGGGAGTCGCTACGCTCCTTCCTCTCGCTGGTGCGTAGTGGAGAGGAGAATCTGGATGCCCGCTGGCGCTTGAATCTCTTCCTCAACCACTGGCTCAGGTACTGTCTGGATCAGGGGTATCAATTTTAAGGTGCCTTTTAGTGGTTTTTTGACTTGAAATTGATCTGTTCCGTCCCCATTAAGCGGCAGGATCGTTTTTTGTGACGAATTTTATTTTTATAACGTATTGAAGTGAAATAGTTTAGGAGAGGAAAAGGAATGACAACCGAAGCGCACAAGGAGACCATGGGGTTCCAGGCAGAGGTAAAGCAGCTGCTGAATCTGGTGATCAACTCGCTCTACAGCAACAAGGAGATCTTTCTGCGTGAGCTGGTATCCAATGGTTCGGATGCCTGCGACAAGCTCCGTTTTGAGGGGCTCTCCGATGATGCCCTGTATGAGGACGAGCCTGACCTGAAGGTGGAGATTACCGCCGACAAGGAGGCGAAGATGCTGGTGATCGAGGATAACGGTATCGGCATGAACCGTCAGGAGGTGATGGAGAATATCGGTACTATCGCCCGTTCCGGCACCAAGGCCTTCTTTGAGAGGCTGACCGGTGATCAGCAGCAGGATTCCCATCTGATCGGCCAGTTTGGTGTCGGTTTCTACTCCTCCTTCATTATTGCTGACAAGGTGACTGTGGAGACCCGTCGTGCCGGTCTGACCAGTGAACATGGCGTGCGCTGGGAGTCGGGTGGTGAGGGGGACTACACCCTGGAGACCATCGACAAGCCGCGCCGTGGTACCCGTATCACCATGCATCTGCGCGATGGCGAGGAGGAGTTCCTCGATAACTGGAAGCTGAAGTCGCTGGTCCACAAATACTCCGAGCACATCACCCTGCCCATCATGATGGAGCCGGATGCGCCACCCCCTGCCGAGGAGGGAGAGGAGCCGAAGGAGATGGAGCCGTGGGAGCAGGTCAATAAGGCCACTGCACTCTGGAGCCTCAACCGTAACGAGATCTCCGAGGAGGAGTACAAGGAGTTCTACAAGAGCGTTGGTCACGACTGGCAGGATCCCATGGACTGGGTACACGCACGTGTCGAGGGTAACCTTGAGTACACCCAGTTGTTGTATGTCCCCTCCAAGGCGCCGTTTGATCTCAATGATCGTGAGCGTGCCCACGGCATCAAACTCTATGTGCGTCGCGTCTTCATCATGGAGGATACCGAGAAGCTGATGCCCACCTACATGCGCTTTGTGCGTGGTGTCATCGACTCCAATGATCTGCCGCTCAACGTCTCGCGCGAAATTCTGCAGAGCAGCAAGATTGTCGACCAGATCAAGAAGGGCTCCACCAAGAAGGTGCTCGGTATGCTTGAAGGGATCGCCAAGAAGGGCGAGGAGGAGTACGCCAAGTTCTGGACCGAGTTCGGTCCGGTCTTCAAGGAGGGGTTGATCGAGGATACCTCCAATCAGGAGCGTATCGCCAAGCTCTGCCGTTTTGCCACCTCCGAGAGCGAAGGTACCGAGCAGAGCGTCTCTCTAGCGACCTACGTCGAACGGATGAAAGAGGGGCAGGAGAAGATCTACTTCATCACCGGAGAGTCTCATGCGGCGGCCAAGAACAGCCCTCACCTGGAGGTCTTCAAGAAGAAGGGGATCGAGGTGCTGCTGCTGACCGACCATGTCGATGAGTGGGTGGTCAACCACCTGCGCGAGTTTGATGGCAAGTCGCTGGTCTCCGTGACTCAAGGGGATCTGGATCTGGGTGAACTTGAGGACAAGGAGGAGAAAGAGGAGCTGAAGAAGGAGGAGGAGAACTTCAAGAGCCTGATCGAGCAGATGAAGGGTGTGCTGGGTGAAGCCGTGGAGGATATCCGCGTCACCAACCGCCTGACCGACTCTCCCGCCTGTCTGGTGGCCGGTGCCGGTGGTATGGATGCCAACATGGAGCGGATCATGAAGAGCATGGGGCAGGAGGTGCCGACCACCAAGCGCATCATGGAGCTTAATGTGGAACATCCACTGGTGGAACGCCTGCAGAATGAGCAGGATGAAGAGCGTTTTGCCGACTGGAGCCGCATCCTCTATGACCAGTCTCTGCTGGCAGAGGGGAGTCAGCTGGATGATCCGGCCAGCTTCACCCGTCGTCTGAATGGTCTGCTGCAGACTCTTGCCGGATAAACCACGGCTTGCGAAAAACTCACGTAGCGCCTTGCGGTGCTGCGTGAGTTTTTTCGTTTCTGCGCTGCTGCTGAGTGAAGCGGTAGCAGCAGATCTGCAGTCCGATCTGGATGCAATCATTGACTCCCCCAGCACCCCGGCAGCGCTCTGGGGGGTGCGTATTGAGGAGAGTGACTCCGATACGGTGCTCTACTCGCGTAACGGGGACAGCCCCTTTGTACCCGCCTCGGTGACCAAGCTGGTCTCTACCGCCATTGCGCTGGACCGGCTGGGCCCCGACTACACCTTCACCACCCATATCCGCTTCCCTGCGGCCAAAATCCCGAAGGATGGAATTATCCGTGGGGATCTGCAGATCATCGGCGGAGGAGACCCCACGCTGGGTACCGCCGATGGTGCTACTGGGCGCAAGGTGCTGGAGAAGTGGGCCAAGCGGCTGCTCAAGGAGGGGGTGAAGAAGATCAACGGCCATATTGTCGGGGTCGATGACATCTTTGTCGAGGAGCCGTTGGGGCAGGGGTGGGCCTGGGATGATGAGCAGTACCACTTTTCGGCAGAATCTTCAGGGTTGACGGTGCATGGTGGGGTAGCGGGATATCGTATTGATGGCAACAAGAAGCAGCGACTGAGAAGGAATCAGATTCACCTCTATCCCGATAACGAATACCTCAATACACACATCCGAATCACGGATGAGAAGCGACAGGTGCAGATCACCCGCAAGCGTGGCACCAACCACTTTGTGATCGAGGTCCCGGAGTCGATGCGGCGCAATCCGCCGATGTCGGGCAAGGTGACGGTGAAGAACCCGACCGACTGGACCGCCACCCTGTTCAAACAGGCGCTGGAGAGGGCGGGTATCGAGGTGGTCGGCAAGGCGGTCGACAGTGACTATCTGCGTGGCTTCAAAGCGGCAGAAGGGATGGTCTGGACCCACCACTCCAAGCCGTTGAAGGAGATCTTGGGGCTGGCCAACAAGCGTAGCGTCAATCTGGTCGCAGAGCATCTGCTGCGTGCCAGCGGCATTGAGCGTGACAAGCAGGGTGCCATTGTACGCACCGGTTCGGTGGCGCGTGGCAAGCAGCAGGTGGCACGTCTCTTCAAGAAGATCGGCATCAAGCCCTATCGCTACAATCTGGCCGATGGCTCGGGCCTCTCCCGTTACAACCTGCTGCGCCCTGCCGATCTGGTGAAGTTGCTGAAAGCGATGGAGGCGCATCCCCAGGGCAAGGTCTATCATAAATCATTGGCACAGGCGGGGAAGGAGGGGACCCTGATGTGGCGTTTCCGTGAGACCCCACTGGCGGGCAAGGTGTGGGCCAAGACCGGTACCCTCTCCTCGATCCGGGCCATTGCCGGTCATCTGAAGACCCCCAAGGGGAAGAAGCTCACCTTTGCGATACTGGTCAACAACTACGCCTTCGGCAGTCGCAAGATCCGTAATCGTATGGATCAGTTGCTGTTGAAGGCGGCAGAGTGGGCCGATAAGAAGCCATCGAAGAAACAAAAGAAGCGCAAGGAGAGAAAATAGTGAAATTATCCGAGATTAAACAGCGGATTGAGGCGGGCATTCCCGAAGCAGAGGTAATTCTCAGTGGAGATGGCTGCAACTGCGAGGCGGTGGTGATCAGTGACAGCTTTGAAGGCCAGGGATTGCTGGCTCAGCAGCGTGCGGTGATGGCGACGGTGAATGATGTGATTGCCAGTGGAGAGCTCCATGCCCTGGCGATCAAAACCTATACCCGGGAGGCGTGGAATAACCGGGAATAAACAGCCCGTTTTCTGTTGGAATAGTTTTTCCTAATATACTGAAGTTAGAGCATTTTTTGGCTCAATCTAAAATTTGTTATATGGTGCTTGAGGTCCAATTTGTCGATAATGGCGATCATCCCATAATAATCTGAAAGCACGGCTGAAGTTCCAGGGAAAAGCGTGCTTACAAGGTGTGGGAAACGGTAGTCGCCTTGCCGAAGTGTGAATCGGTGGGCGAGTGATTGACAGTATGGAGAGCACATCTTGTCTCAGAGGTTCCCGACACAACCGATTGATACGGTGATTGAGCGCCCGATAGCCATTGTTCCGGTGAGGAGAGGGTGATGGTTGGCGTCAAGGGGAACCTGTTTCGGCAAATCTTTCTCTCCTTGCTGGTAACCCTGTTGCTGGCACTGGGATCGTTGACCTGGCTACAGATCGATCTGCAGGAGGAGATGCTGTTTGCCGAGCTGCAGCAGCGGGAGCTGATGATGTCCGATGCGCTCCATGAGCGCTCTGCTTCACTGCTTGATCTCTATATCAAGGAGTCGCAGACCGACATTCAGGAACACAATTTTTCCAACCTTTCCGAGCGCCTCTATCAGGCGGTAGAGACGCAGGATGGTGGACTGCTCTATGCCCTGCTGGTGGGGGACAAGGCGGTACTGGTCAACACCGCCGATCCGGGGAGTGAGATGACCCTCTACTCTGGAGAACTACATGAATTGCAGCGGCAGATCCTGAAGAAGATGGGGGTGGAGTCGGTCGATTCGGAGTTGCTGCTGCAGCTCTCCAGAAAGATCTATCTGAAAAAGCTGGATGGCAGTGAAGCGTATTGGGGGATGTTGCTGATTGGGGTGACCAAGAAGCCGCTATTGCTGGAGATTGCCGGGGCGCGTCAGGAGATCCAGCAGCGGATTGATGGGCTCTGGACACGGGCAATCCTGATACTGCTTGCGGTTACCGTTGCTGTGCTGGTCTTGAGTCTGATCCTGGCGCGCAAGCTGGTGACCCCGCTCAATCAGCTGATGGGAGCAGTGCAGCGTTTCTCCAGTGGAGAGGCGCAACCCTTTAGTGAGCTGCAGTTGGAGGGGCGAGGGGAGGTCTCGATGCTCGCCTCGGCCTTTACCCAAATGGCTGGAGATGTGCGTCGTGCCTATGGAGAACTGGAGGCGCAAAATCTCCATCTGGAAGATACCGTCAAGGAGCGTACTGCGGAGTTGCTGATGGCGGCGGAGCAGGCAGAGCAGGCCAACCGCTCCAAGTCCGAGTTCCTGGCCAATATGAGCCATGAGATTCGAACCCCGATGAATGCCATTATCGGTCTGGGTGGACTGGTGCTGAAGACCCCACTGGATGCACGACAGCAAGACTATCTGCAGAAGATGCACCATGCGGCCCACTCTCTGTTGCATCTGTTGAATGATATTCTGGATCTCTCCAAGGTTGAGGCGGGCAAAATCGAGATTGAGCAGCAGTCCTTCAGCCTCAAGGAGCTGATGGAGAATCTGCAGACTACCCTCCATAGCGGATTGGCGCTGGAGAAGGGGCTCTCTCTGGAGGCGGAGATTGACCCGAAAATTGCAGCCCGACTGCTTGGAGATGCTCACCGTATTACCCAGGTGTTGACCAACCTCTGTAGCAATGCGGTGAAGTTTACCGAGAAGGGTGGGGTCAGGATCGGGGCGAAGGCCCTGAAGTGTACCGAGCGGGATCAGCAGCTGATTCGCTTTTCGGTGACAGACAGTGGAATCGGGATGACCGCAGAACAGCAGGCACAGATCTTTGATGTCTTCTCCCAGGCGGACAGTTCGACAACCCGGAAATTTGGAGGCACCGGACTGGGGTTGGCGATCAGCAAGCAGCTGGTTCAGTTGATGGGGGGGGGAGCGATTCAGGTGGAGAGTGAGCCGGGAAGTGGAAGCACCTTCTCCTTTACCCTGCAGTTACCGGTTGCCGCTGCCGGGGAGATGGAGGAACACACATCCGAGATGCCGGAGCTGAGTGGAGCCCTGTTGCAGGGGCTGCATCTGCTGGTGGTGGATGATGTGATGACCAATCGTATGGTGGCCCGTGCGATGCTGGAGGGGGTGGGTGTTGAGGTGGTAGAGGCCGAGGGTGGTCAGCAGGCGCTTGAACTCATTGAATCATGGGATCGTGAAGGCCACTGGGGAGATGCTATCCTGATGGATGTGCGGATGCCGAAAATGAGTGGCCTGGAGGCCAGTGAGAAGATTCGGGAGCGTTATCCCGATCAGAAGTTACCCATTCTGGCATTGACTGCAGATGTGATGGAAGAGAATCGTCAGGAAGTGTTGAATGCAGGGATGAATGGCTTTGTACCCAAGCCACTGGTGCTGGAAGAGTTGGTGCAGGAGTTGTGGCGCCTTTCGGTGGTGGAGGCCAGGCCCGAAGCAGGGGAGGTAGTGCAGAATGGGGTGGTGGAGATTGATCCCGGTGAGCTGAAGCAGTTACTGCAGGGAGAGTTACTGGAGCAGTGGAAAGAGATTCACCAGTCACAGGATGTGGATGCCATTGGCCTGTTTGCCGATGCGATGCGCCAGCAGGCGGAGTCGGCACACTTTCCGGTGCTGGTGGCCTGTGCCAGTGAGCTGGAGCATCAGGTCAACTGCTTCGATGTGGCCGGGATGACCCGCTCACTGGATCGGCTCAATACCGTGTGGGAGGTAGCCTGAGTTGAAAATGGTGATGGTACTGCTGCTGATGGCAGTGGCCTCGGCAGCAAGTGGTGAAACCGTACCGCGCTGTCTGGTGATCTACTCCTACCATCAGGGGTATCCATGGAATGATGCGGTGGACCGGGGAGTGACGGAGGCACTGGATGGAACCTGTGAGTTACGGCGCTTCTACATGGACTCCAAGCGCAATCCTGATCCCGCATTTATCGAGCGGCAGGCGAGGCGAGCCGATCAACTGGTGGCGCAGTGGGAGCCGGATGCGATAATTGCCGTCGATGACAACGCCTCCCGCTTTCTGGTGGTCCCCTACCTGAAAGAGCGTGAGATTCCGGTGGTCTTTTGCGGGGTCAACTGGAGTGCCGATGAGTACGGTTTTCCCTTTCGTAACATGACCGGGATGGTGGAGGTGTCGCCAATTGACCCACTCTTCTCCCAGGTGTTCAGGGTGCTCAATCCTCGGGGTGACAAGAGGCTTCATGTTCATGTGATCGATGCAGACCGCTTCAGTGCCCATAAGGAGTACAATCAGTTCCGGCAGCGATTCGGAAGTCAGCAGGTGCTCTTTCACCCCCATTTTGTCGAGACCTTTGAGCAGTGGAAAAAGGCCTTTGTCGAGGCACAGCAGGGGGATCTGGTATTGCTTACCAAC
>CAYFOU010000024.1:0-21098 GCA_964344805.1 uncultured Piscirickettsiaceae bacterium
AGATAGACGCTGCCACCATCGCCACCATCACCACCATCCGGTCCCCCCTTGGGGATGTATTTCTCGCGACGAAAGCTGACACAGCCATTTCCGCCGTCGCCCGCCTCTACCCGAATCGTCGCTTCATCTACAAATTTCATAACTACTCAATTGTAACTGTTCAGCTCCCCCCTGAAATCCGCCATTTCGGTGTTCGAAAATGGTCATTTACATTTGTAACACTACGAGCAGTACTCGCGGTCATCTAAGGATAAACTCACATTTTCTGCCTTGAACTGACGGATTTCAGGAGCCATCTGAACAGCTACAATCATATTTCTCCAATTTTCAGATAATCCCTATTTTAAACAATTGCTTGCTGTAGCAGGACATAAAAAAAGGCCCCGTATCGACGGAGCCTCTTTCTGATCTCAGGCTGCTGCGCTTATGCAGGGTATACGCTGACAAACGTGCGCTGCTTGGGACCCTTGACCTCGAAGGTAACCACACCATCGACCTTGGTGAAGAGGGTATCGTCCTTGCCACGCCCCACATTCACTCCTGGATGGAAGTGAGTACCCCGCTGACGCACCAGAATGTTTCCTGCGATGACGTTTTCACCACCAAAACGCTTTACACCCAACCGTTTCGATTCGGAATCGCGACCGTTTCTGGTACTACCACCTGCCTTTTTATGTGCCATCTTGCTTGTCCTCTAAAAACTCTGATTTACGCGCTGATACCGGTGATCTTCACCTCAGTGTAAGACTGACGGTGACCCATCTGCTTGCGATGGTGCTTGCGGCGACGGAACTTGATGATCTTGACCTTCTTGCCACGACCATTGGAGACCACGGTTGCAGTGACCTTGCCGCCATCTACCAGAGGGGCACCCACGGTGACCTTGTCACCATCTGCAACCATCAATACCTGATCAAACTCGACGTCACCGCCTTCCTCTACGCCCAGCTTCTCTACACGCAGGGTGTCACCCTCTGCGACGCGGTACTGCTTTCCACCGGTTTTGATTACTGCGTACATCCTGAAAACTCCATTCTAAAAACTGTTGGCGGGCATCTCTACAGGCACCTTATGCCACTGTCCCATCCATAAAAGAGGCGCGATTTTACACGGATGATCTGCAAGGGTCAAACATCTATTCGGCTTTCTCCCTCTTCCCTATCGTCATCGCAAATAGAGTGTGCCAGAATGGGGACGAACGCTACCCACACAACCATGAAAACCAACCGCTTACACAATCTTACCACCCAACAGATCGGCTGGTTCCTGATCGTTGCGCTGGTCCCGCTGCTGATCATGGGAAGTGTCGCGCTGATTCTGGCCAAGGAGGCGATCACCCGAGAGATCCTTCAGGAACTCTCCTACGTGAGCGAAATCCGCAAACACCAGGTCAATGACTTCTTTGCCGAACGACGCCACCACCTGCTCAATATTGTACAGTCCGGACAGCTGATTACCCAGTTTCGCCACCATCAGCAGGGACATTACCAACCCGGCAATCTGCTCAAGAGCAATCCCTCCCTGCCCACCCTGATCCAGCAGTGGGGGATGAAGAATCTGATTCTGATCTCAACCGAGGGGCTCATACTCTCAAACCTGCGCCACCCGGAGCAGATCGGACTCAATCTGCGCGAGGAGTTCTACAGCGATTCGGTACTGACCCAAAGCTTTGAAGAGGTGGTCGCCACAGAGACCATCTCCAGCCCCCATCACGGCTACTTCGAACCCTACGAACACTTCTCTACCTTTATCACCGCTCCAATTCGTGAGCACAACCGGATCATCGGTATGGCGGCAGCCGAGATCGACATGAACCGTCTCAGCCTGATCCTCTCACCCCGCAACAACAACGACACTCCCAACAGCAGCGGGTTGCTGCTGGCCACCCGCGGTGACAGTGGCGTCTCCCTGCTCCACCTCGACTGGGAGGTGCCACAACCGGACGATGCCTGCATCAGCTACCGCCGGGAATATCTGGACAAGCTGCCGATGATGCGCGCACTGCGTGGTGAGCAGGGGGCCGGCTGGAATATCGATACCGCTTGCGAACCGATTCTGGTCACCTGGCAGCCACTGAAAAATCTCAACCTGGGGATGACCCTGTTCAAGACCGAGGCGGAGGCACTGGCCACTGTCGACCAGCTGCGCACCATCCTCTTCCAGACCGGCAGTGTTGCGGTACTGTTCGCACTGCTGCTCGCCTTTCTGGTCTCTCTGCCGCTGATCCGCCCGCTACTGCAGCTGACCCATATCACCCGCAACATTACCCATGGCGGCGCGCTGAAAGAGGCCCGCGCCGAGCTGCCGAAAGAGGTACGCATCAACGAGATTCGTGAACTCTCCGACTCCATCGGCAAGATGTTGACCACCATCGACAACCATACTCAGGATCTGGAGGAGTACCAGCAGAATCTGGAACACCATGTCTACTACCGTACCGCCGCACTGAAGAAGAGCCAGAAGGCTGCAGAAGAGGCCAACCGCAGCAAGGGGGAGTTCCTCGCTCGCATGAGTCATGAGATTCGCACCCCGCTCAACGGCATTGTCGGCCTCGCTGAGCTGCTGGGAGAGACCCCACTCAATGAACAGCAACAGCGCTATGTCGACTCTCTGGCCATCTCCAGCCACCACCTCTCCGAACTACTCAACAACATCCTCGACTTCTCCAAGATCGAGGCCCACAAGTTCACCATCAACGAGATCCCCTTCTCTCTCCCAGAAATCATCCAGCAGATCAGCACCATCGTGCAGATGGATGCAGAGAGCAAGGGGCTGCTCTTCAACAGCATGGTACAGCCCACCATTCCACAACGACTGATCGGTGACCCCAAAGTGTTCCGTCAGGTGCTGCTCAACCTGCTCAGCAACGCAATCAAGTACACCGACAAGGGTCGCATCGATCTGATTCTGACACTGGAGATTGATGGCGACAGTGAGATTACCCTGCGTATCCGTGTCTGCGACACCGGGCGCGGCATCCCGCTGGATGCACAGCAGGATCTCTTCAGCAACGCCTTTAACCGTCACCATGAGGAAGAGGAGAATGCACCGGACGGTACCGGCCTCGGGCTCACCATTACCCAGTCACTGGTGGAACAGATGGAGGGGCAGATATGGGTACAGAGCACAGAGGGTGAGGGCAGCGAATTCTTTATTCTGCTGCCCCTGAAGGTGGCTCCCAAAGAGAACCCCCTGATTCCAAAACAGGAGATCATTGAACACCCGGCGGAGCATCCCCAGTACACCATTCTGCTGGCAGATGACTCCGACATCAACCGGCTGGTGATCGAGAACTATCTCAATGATGCCGGTCATCAGGTGGTGATTGCAGAGAATGGCATTGAGGCCGTTGAGGCCTACACCAAAGAGAAGGTGGATCTGGTACTGATGGATATCCGCATGCCGAAGATGAACGGGCTGGAGGCAATCAGGCAAATCCGTGGATATGAGCGCCTGGAGAATCTCGACATCACCCCGATCATTGCGATGACCGCCGATGTACTGCAGGAGACCCATGACAAGGCGATGGAGATGGGGGCCAGCGAGTGGCTGCCCAAACCCGCCTCCCGCGAACAGCTGGATGAGATGCTGCTGCGATGCCTCAATCAGGCACCTCTCTCCAGAGCAGCCGACAGCAAGGTCGAGCTCGATCCATTGACAGTGATGTTTGTGCAGGATAGCCTCGGCAAACTGGAACTCATTGAACGGCAACTGCAACAGCGCTCATGGAATGCACTGGCAGAGACCGCCCATGCGATCAAGGGCAATGCCCTGATTCTCGGCTTTACCCGTATGGGAGAGCTGATGGCCCAGATACAACTGGAAGCCGAACAACAACTGGCGGAGTCGATCCTTCCGCTACTGCAGCAGTTCAGACAACAGATGGACAAACTTAAGGAGAGGTGATGATCAAAGTACTGCTGGTGGATGACCAACCGCTGATCCGCGAGGCACTGCGCACCTTTCTGACCCAATCCAACGAGATCGATATTGTCGGCACCGCAGAGAGCGGAGCACAGGCGCTGGAGCTGATCGCCTCCACCCAACCCGAGGTGGTGCTGATCGATGTACGCATGCCCGATATGGATGGGGTGGAGAGCACCATCAAGATCCATAAACTCCACCCCGATCTCTTCATTGTCGGGCTCAGCAGTATCTCCGACAAGCACCGCGCCACCGAGATGCTGCAGGCGGGTGCCAGGGGCTTCCTCACCAAGGAGACCCCGCCTGCCGAGATTGCCGAGGCGGTACAGAAAATCATTGCCGGAGAGACCATTGTCAGCCCCTCGATCTTTGCCGAAGAGCTGGAGCGGGGGGAGAGTATCGAAAAGGCGATGGAGAAGCTCTCTTCCAAGCTGCTGACCCACCGGGAGAAGGATATCCTGCGCGCACTGGCCAGTGGCCTTACCAACAACGGTATTGCCGAAAAGCTCTTTGTCAGCCCGCGCACGGTGGAAAAACACCGCCAGAACATGATGCAGAAGCTTGATCTGCAGAACGGGGTGGAGCTGGTCGCCTACGCCTACCGGGTCGGGATCATCGACGAATAGCTCCGTTTCCGTCACACAGGATCAAAACAGCTTCTGTAGCAGATTGCCGAAGTTCTTCTTCAACTGCTCCTCCACATTAGCGCCCCCCGTTTCTCCCCTTTCCGGAGTTCCCATCAACTGCTGCAGCTTGTTCCCCAGCTTCTTCTTCAGACGCTGCTGCAACGCCTGCTTCAACACCTCATCCAGATCCACATCAACCTGTGGTTTGGAGAGTGTGCCTCTTACCGAAACCGGGAAACGCTGCCCGGCCAGCCTCTCCAGCCCGGCATAGTCTCCACCATTCACTCCCTCCTTTACCCGAGCAGTCAGACGATAGTCAATCTGTTGGGAGGCAAGGTCCACCCAACCGGAACCATTCAGTGCCATCAGATGGGTATCGATGGTGAGATCATCACTGCGCAGACGCCCCTGCTCCACCACCAGTGAGGCATGCAGGTCATCAAAACGGGTCTCATTGGGCTCATTGTCCACCGGCAGCGGTTTGCGCTCGATCAGCGCCTGTGCCTGGCGCACCACCCGATTGAGATTGATCCCGACCAGCGCCCCCTCCTTCACCTCCAGTGCGGCCCCCCCATCCAGACTCTCCAGCAACGCCGGAACCGTAACACCCGAGGCACGCGCCTGCCCCTCCACCATCAACACACCCCGTATAGAGGCAACGCCGGAAAGCGCCTCCACCAGGCGCCCCAGATCGACCTGCTGCAGTGATTCGGTAAAGGCGGTCTGTGGAACCTCACCACGCAGATCCGCCTGCATACTCCCCTGATAGCGTCCCCCATACAGGACTGCGGTAATGGGTTCCATTTTCAGCACCCCCTGCTGCGCAGAAAGTGACAGCGCAATATCACTCACCTCAACACCGGCCATCTTCAATCTCTCCAGAGAGACTCTTCCCTGCAGGTCAAGTACACGCAGAGGCTCCAGCGGCAATTGGGTCACCCCGGCTGCCGCCCCCACCACCGGATCCACCCCCTTCCCCTGATCGGCGGGTGGCAAGTAACGATCCACCTCCAGATGCTCCCCCTGCAGCTCAAAACGGACGACGGCACTCTCCCCTTTTGGCTGCACCATCGCCTGCCCCTGCCAACGAGCCCCATCCACCACCGCCTCAAAGCGCTCTATAAACAGCTGTTTCTGCAGCAACGGCAGCAGTGCCGCCTGTAGCTGCAGATCAGCGATCTCTACTGCAGGAATCTTCTTCTCGGGATTGGCCTGCACCCTCACCACCTCGGCCTCCAGCTCAAGCACCGGAAGCATCGAGAGTTGAAGTGGGTGAGGGACCTCCAGAACAATCCCCTGTTTCCCCGCCTCGGTCACCAACTGTTGACGCAGTTTGCTCTCATCCACCAGCAGCGGGAAACCCACGGTAACCAACAGCACCAGCACCGCCACCACAATCAACAGCCACTTTGCCAACGCCTTCATTCCCAGCTCCTCACCAGTATCCATTTCAAAAGAGAAAGCCCAACCTTAACACTCAGTTAATCATCACATCAATTCAACAGAAACACCATCCATAAAAAAACCCGCTCAGTCAGCGGGTTCTTTCACATGTTTTGTCGACACTGATCAGAACGGAATATCGTCATCCAGATCATCCATCATCGGGGCCGGAGCTGGTGCTGCCGCAGGGGCCTGCTGTGCCGCCGGCTGCTGCTGACCCCCCATCGGTGCACCACCAAAGTCGGCCGTGCCTCCGCTACGACCACCCAGCATCTGCATCTCATTGGCCACAATCTCGGTGGTGTAACGATCCTGACCACTCTGGTCCTGCCACTTGCGGGTCTGCAGCTTGCCCTCAACGTAGACCTGCGACCCCTTCTTCAGATACTCGGAGACAATCTCGGCCAGACGGTTGAAGAAGACCACACGGTGCCACTCGGTCCGGTCCTGCTGCTCGCCGGTATTGCGATCCTTCCAGCTCTCTGTGGTTGCCAGCGATATGTTGGCAATCGCGCGCCCGTCTGCGGTGTAGCGCACATCGGGATCATTCCCCAGATTACCGACCAGAATTACCTTGTTGACTCCTCTTGCCATGACCGTTCTATCCTCTCAAATTGTCTTCATTCACAAGCGATCAATGATCTCACGCAGGCACAACCGCTGCCAACCCATTTTCATCCAGCAGCGACTCATTGATCTTGAGGTAGGCAACCTGCTCTTCGGCAATCACCACCGCCTCCACCACCCCGGCAATCTGCTGCAACCGGGTCGCCAGCAGCGCCGCCTGTGCAGCATCCATCACCTCCACCCTCAACAGACGGGTCTTGACCCGTTGGGGACGTTCCATCCCCAGCGCCAGCAACAGCCAGAGTAGCGCCAACCCCAGGGTAAAGAGGAATACCGGTTGAATCTCGGCACCACCACTCCAACCCAGGATCCAGCCACCGACCACACCACCGATAAAGGTGCCGAAAAATTGCGAGCTGGAGTAGACACCCATTGCGGTCCCCTTCTTGTCGGCCGGTGCCGTCTTCGAGATCAGCGACGGCAGCATCGCCTCCAGCAGGTTGAATCCGCCAAAGAAGAGTATCAACAGAGCAACCAATCCCCAGAGCAGATCGGCCCATAGCCAGAACCCCAACTGCGCCAGAACGATGAGGCCAACAGCAATGGTGAACACCTCTTTTATCCTGCCCCGCTTCTCTGCAATGATGATCATCGGCACCATGATCACTACCGAAGCCACCATCACCCCGAAATAGACCATCCCGTGCTCTGCAGAGGGCAATCCAGCATCCCGCAAGCCGATCGGGATCACCACAAAGATGGCGGTCAGAATCAGATGGAGGGCAAAGATGCCGAAATCGAGTCGCAGCAGTTGCCTGTCTTGCAGCACCGTACGAAACTGCGCCGGATCCGCCTCAGCATCATGGTGTAGTTGGCTCTGTACCGGATTGGGCACCACCTTGAACAGCACCACCAGCCCCAACAGGGCAAACAGCGCAGTCACCCAGAAGATGCCGGAGACACCCACCCAGCCATTGAGCATCGGGCCAAGAACAATCGCCATCATAAAGGAGGCACCGATGCTCATACCAAAGGCGGCCATCGCCTTGGTACGCTGCTCTTCACGGGTCAGGTCGGCCAGCAGCGCCATCGCTGCCGCTGCAATCGCCCCCGCCCCCTGCAGCGCACGCCCAATAATAATCCATTCGATGGTATCCGCCAGTGCAGCCACTACACTCCCGGCGGCAAAAATCAACAGTCCAATGGCAATCACCCGCTTGCGCCCGATACGGTCCGAAAGCATGCCGAAGGGGATCTGGAACAGCGCCTGGGTCAGACCATAGATACCGAGGGCCACCCCCATCAGCATCGGCGTGCCCCCTTCAAAACTCTCGGCATAGAGCGAGAGCACCGGCAGCAGCATGAACAGCCCCAGCATTCTCAAGGCGAAGATACCCGCCAATGAACTGGCGGCTCTGCGCTCTACCGGCAACATCCCTGCTGCATCCCTGTTATCCATTTCCCGTTTTCACCTGCCTGAGAAAGGCCCTTATCCTCCCTGAAAGAGTCGAGCCAAAGTAGAAGTTGAGCTATATTATCAGGTTTTATCGCTATTGGAATTGAACAAACGATATAGAGAAATCATGGACAAGATTCTCGTTCGCGGCGCCCGCACCCATAACCTGAAAAATATCGATCTGGAACTCCCCCGGGATCAGCTGATTGTGATCACCGGCCTCTCCGGTTCCGGCAAATCCTCCCTCGCCTTCGACACCATCTACGCCGAGGGGCAGCGCCGCTATGTGGAGTCACTTTCCGCTTACGCAAGACAATTCCTGTCGATGATGGAGAAGCCCGATGTCGACCATATCGAGGGGCTCTCACCGGCGATCTCGATCGAGCAGAAGTCCACCTCACACAATCCACGCTCTACCGTCGGCACGGTGACCGAGATTCACGACTATCTACGCCTGCTCTATGCCCGTGTCGGTACCCCTCACTGCCCGGAACATGACACCGTGCTGGAGGCGCAGCCGATCAGCCAGATGGTGGATCAGATCCTGGCCCTGCCAGAGGGGAGCAAGATTCTGCTGTTGGCCCCGATAATCCGGGGCCGCAAGGGAGAGCACAGCCAACTGCTGGAGGAGCAGCGTGCCAGCGGCTATCTGCGGGTGCGGATCGATGGGGAACTGCATGAACTGGACGCCCTGCCGAAGATCGATGGGCGACGCAAACACACCATTGAGATTGTGGTGGATCGCCTCAAGGTGCGGGCCGATATCCGTCAACGGCTGGCCGAGTCACTGGAAACGGCAATTGAGCTCTCCGATGGACTGGCGCTGGTGGCACCGATGGACAACCCATCCGAAAACCTGCTCAACTTCTCTGCCCGCTTCAGCTGTCCGGAGTGCGGCTACAGCCTCGATGAGCTGGAGCCTCGCCTCTTCTCCTTCAACAACCCGGCCGGGGCCTGCCCCAGCTGCGAGGGGCTGGGGGTACAGCAGTATATCGATCCACAACGGGTGGTCCATGACGACACCCTCTCTCTGGCCGATGGAGCGATCAAGAACTGGGACCGGCGCAATAGCTGGATCTACCAGACCCTGAACTCGCTCTCGGCCCATTACAACTTCGATCTGGAGGCCCCGTTCGAGACCTTGCCGGAAGCCATTCGGGAGACCATTCTCTACGGCTCCGGCGAGAAGATCATCCCCTTCACCTTCAGCAACAGCCGTGGCGAGGTCACCCGCAAGGAGCACCCCTTCGAGGGGATCATCCCCAATATGGAGCGGCGCTACCGCGAGAGTGACTCCAACCGAGTGCGCGAGGAGATCTCCAAATACCTCAACAGCCGCCCCTGCCCTGCATGTGATGGCAGCCGCCTGCGGGAGGAGGCGCGCCACGTCTTTATCGATGGACGTCCACTCCATGCGCTCAGCCACCTTGCCATTGGGGAGGCCGCACAATTCTTCGAACAGCTGAGCCTGCCGGGGTGGCGCGGTGAGGTGGCGACCAAGATCATCAAGGAGATCTCGGAACGACTCGGCTTTCTGGTCAATGTCGGGCTCAACTACCTCTCGCTGGAGCGCAGTGCCGACACCCTCTCCGGCGGTGAGGCGCAGCGTATCCGTCTCGCCAGCCAGATCGGTGCCGGTCTGGTGGGGGTGATGTATGTACTGGATGAGCCCTCGATCGGGCTGCACCAGCGCGACAATCAAAGATTGTTGGATACCCTGATCCGCCTGCGTGACCTGGGCAATACGGTGATTGTGGTGGAGCATGACGAGGATGCGATCCAAAGCGCCGACTATGTGGTCGATATCGGACCCGGTGCCGGAGCCCATGGGGGCCAGATTGTGGCACAGGGGGCTCCTGATACGGTGATGAGCGACCCCCACTCACTGACCGGACAGTATCTCTCCGGGGTACGCGGGATTACCGTACCGGAAACACGCACACCCGCCGATCCGAAACGACAGCTGGTAATTCGGGGAGCCAGTGGCAACAACCTCCGTTCGGTGACTGTGGAGATTCCGGCAGGATTGATGATCTGTATCACCGGGGTCTCCGGCTCCGGCAAATCTACATTGATCAACGACACCCTCTACCGAGCCGCTGCCCAGCACCTCAATCGTGCCAAGGAGGCCCCTGCCCCTTATGATTCAATCGAAGGGCTCTCCCTGTTCGACAAGGTGGTCAATATCAACCAGAGCCCGATCGCGCGCACCCCACGCTCCAACCCCGCCACCTATACCGGCCTCTTCTCCCCGATCCGTGAGCTCTTCTCCGGCACCGAGGAGTCTCGTTCCCGCGGCTATACCCCGGGTCGTTTCTCCTTCAACGTGAAGGGGGGGCGCTGCGAGGCGTGTCAGGGGGACGGGGTGATTCGAGTGGAGATGCACTTCCTCGCCGATATCTATGTCCCCTGCGATGTCTGCAAGGGAAAGCGCTACAACCGCGAAACCCTGGAGGTGAAGTACAAGGGAAAGAGCATCCACGATGTGCTGGAGATGACCGTGGAGGAGGCGCGCACCTTTTTCGATCCGGTTCCAGCAATCGCGAAAAAGCTGCAGACCCTGATGGATGTGGGGTTGAGCTATATCCGTCTGGGGCAGAACGCCACCACCCTCTCCGGCGGTGAGGCGCAGCGGGTGAAACTGTCACGCGAACTCTCCAAGCGCGATACCGGAAAGACCCTCTATATTCTGGATGAGCCGACCACCGGCCTCCATTTCCACGATATCGAGCAGCTGCTGCAGGTACTTCACCGCCTGCGGGACCATGGCAACACCATTGTTGTAATCGAACACAATCTCGATGTGATCAAGACCGCCGACTGGCTGATTGATCTGGGGCCGGAAGGGGGGGCTGGTGGTGGGCAGATTATCGCTACCGGGACACCAGAGAGCGTGGCTCAACAGGCGGCCTCCCATACCGGCCACTATCTGGTCCCCTATCTGGAGAAAAAGTGACCCCCAAAATACCCCCTACTGATCAATCCGTTTAAGCTGTTCAACCCCATCAAACACCCCCCCCAGCATCGACTCCAGTGCCTCCACCTGTTGGGGGGTCAAAGTCTTTCTGCTATGCACCTCCTGTTTCAGGCTACTAACCAGAGTGGCCAGCTCCTTGGCCGAGACCAGATCAGCCTCCTTCTTCAATGCATGGAGCATCATCCAGAGCTGCCCGGAGTTCTCCCCCTCCAACTGGCTCTTCAGTGTACCGATCCAGCTGCGATGCTTGACCGAAAAGCTGTCAAGCGCCTCCAGATAGGTGATATGACACCCGGCACTACTCTGGATGCCCGCCGCCACATCGATGCCTGAAAGCTCCTCCGGCCATCCCGCCGCCTTCAATGATTCACAACTGCGACGCTCTGTTGTACCGGATGAATCCTGATCCTCAACTGCATACTGCTTCTTCCACAGCTCCAACAGCTTGCAGACCGCCTTTACATCAAACGGCTTGGTGAGGTGACCATTCATCCCCACCTTGCGCGCCTTCTCCCGCTCCTCTGGGGAGAAGGTGGCGGTCATTGCAATAATGGGGAGTTCACTGGCCGGGTGACGGGTGCGAATATGGTGGGTCGCCTCAAAACCATCCATCTCCGGCATCTGGATATCCATCAGAATCAGCTCAAAGCGTTCACGCTGCACGGCCTTCAAGGCACGCACACCGTTCTCGGCAATCATCACCCGCGCACCGGCAGCCAGCAGAATCTGTTTGGCCACCATCTGGTTGACCTGCCCATCTTCCACCAGCAATACCCGCAACCCCTTCAACAACAGGGCGGGCTGATGATGCTCATTCTGATCCAAAGAGTTCCCTCGAACGCATATCCATCTATAATTTCGCTAAAAAACAATTAACAAGATCCACCCCCAACCGCTCCATTCCCTTTTATGAGCGGAGTTGTGCAATTCCCTCGGTCAACACACTCAAATCCTGCTCCAGCCTGTCGATACTCTCCTCCGACAGCCCCCCTTGCGACTTCAGCTCCTGCTCCAGTTCATAGGCAAAGGCAGAAAGTTCATTGGCCGAGATGTTGGCCGCAGCCCCCTTCAGAGAGTGGATACCCCGCTTGGCCTCCTCCACACTCCCTGCCGCCAACTGCTCTCGCAGTGAAGATACCAGTTCACCATTATCCTCAATAAAGGCTTCCAGAATCGTAAGATAGATCTCCCGGTTCCCCATTAACCGGGCAATCCCCTCTTCCATATCCAGTCCAGGTATTGACTCCATACCCACTCCCTCCTGTTTCATCCTTGTATCCTGCTCCGGGGCATGCTCCTGCTCCCCCTTTCTCCAGCGCTGCAATGTAGTGAAGAGCGCCTCTACATCAATCGGCTTGGTCAGATGATCATTCATCCCCACCTCCAGCGCCTTTTCACGATCTCCTTGCATTGCATTGGCGGTCATTGCAATCACCGGCAGCTCACTTGCACTGTATGTCATGCGAATCTGCCGGGTCGCCTCATAACCATCCATCTCCGGCATCTGGATATCCATCAAAACCAGATCAAAAGCCTGCCTTTTTACCGCATCCAGCGCCTCCACACCATTACCCACCATAGTTACTTCCACCCCGGCACTCAACAGAATTTGCTGTGCAACCTGCTGATTGATCAAATTATCCTCCGCCAGCAGCACCTGCATACCCTGCAGGGAGATTTCCACCTTCTCCTCCACTGGATTCTCAACAACCGCCACCTCAATCCCCTCCTCCACCAGTGACTCGGCAATGGTATTGAAGAGGTGGGAAGGGGTTACCGGCTTGGTCAGCCAGTTGGCCAGACTGACTTCATCCAGATTCGCTCTAGCCTCATCCCGATGGTAGGCGGTGACCATAATGATCACCGGCAACGAGACCAGCTTCAACTCTGCCTGAATGCGGCGGGTGGTCTCCACCCCATCCATCTTCGGCATTTTCCAGTCCATCAGCACCACCTGATAGGGCTCTCCTTGCTGCTGCGCCTCCTCCAGCGCCTTCAGTGCCTCCTCACCAGAGGCCACACAATCGGTAATAAAGGTCTGTTGATCGAGAGAGTACTGCAGAATATGGCGGGAGGAGCTGTTGTCATCCACCACCAGTACCCGCATCCCCTGCAGCGACTGTTTATCAAAGCGTGTCGGTTGCAGGCTCTCCCCGGTACCACGCCCCAAGGGCATGGTGAAATAGAAGATGGTACCCATACCCGGCTTGCTCTCCACACCGATCTTTCCCCCCATCATCTCCACCAGCTGCCGGGATATCGCCAAACCCAGTCCAGTCCCCCCATACTTTCGGGTGGTGGAGCTATCCGCCTGCGAGAAGGACTGGAACAGCCGACCCAGCTGTTCTTCAGTCATCCCTATACCGGTGTCCCGGACACTGAACTGCAGTAGCAGATCACCATTCTCCTGCTTGATCAACGCCTGAATCACAATCTCTCCCTCATCGGTAAATTTCACCGCATTGTTGGTAAGATTGATCAAAATTTGCTGCAGGCGGGTGGGATCTCCCACCAGATACTCCGGCACCGAGGGTTCGATATCAAACAGGATCTCCACCCCCTTCTCCGCCGCCTTGAAGACGGTGATATCAGCCAGCTTCTCCAGCACCTCATTGAGGTCAAATTCAACCCGCTCAATTCTCATCTGCCCCGCCTCGATCTTGGAGAAGTCGAGGATGTCATTGATGATATCGAGTAGGGAGTTGGCGGAGCCCTGGATCTTACCCAGATAGTCCTTCAGCTCAGGCGACAGCTGGCGTTGCAGGGCCAGGTGGCTGAGTCCGATGATGCCATTCATCGGAGTACGGATCTCATGGCTCATGTTGGCAAGAAATTCACTCTTCGCCTGATCAGCCGCCAGTGCCCGCTCTTCGGCCTGTTTACGCTCCTCCACCTCCTGTGCCAGTGCATGGGTACGCTCCTCGACACGCGACTCCAGCAGACGATTGCTGTCCGAGAGCTGTTCACGAATCTGCTCACGCTCCAGAGAATTTTGCCGCAGCACCTCCAGTGAGCGGGCAATATCACCGATCTCATCCGATTTCTGCTGAAATTCCGGAGAATCCATCAGCTCACCCTCCGCATAGCGGGTAATACGCACGGTAATCGACTGCAACGGGGCCAGCAGAAAACGCAACCCAAACAGGATCACCATCCCACTCACCAGCAACATGGCAAAGAATGAACCGATCTGCCGGTTGGTCACACTGCGAGCATACTGCTGATACTCAGTCCGAGAGAGCTGAACAATCAGCATTCCCAACTGCTGGCGACCATTCTCTTCAGCACTGAAGATCGGCCTTTTCACCTCCACCCGGCTCTTGCTCGCCCCTGCTGCAAAGTCTCCCACCGTCTGCAGGATCTGTTCTCTCTCCTTGATACTGGTATCCACCACCTGCGCCCCGAGAAACTCTCTGGAGTGGCTCAAGCCATTCAACACCCCGGCAATGGCATCAAAATTCATGTTCCACAACGGATTGGAGAGAGAGTCAGCATTCAGTTCCGCCATCATCTCTGCGGTGCGCACCAGCAGTTGATAACGCTCCTGCAGGATGCGCTCAGTCTCGAAGTAGAGAAAAACCCCCTCCACCAGGGCAATCAGAAAGGTGAGAACCAGCAGAATACGGATGCGAAAGGACATCTGGCTATATTACCCCATGGAGGCAGTCGACGTCTCTAGCCATAAACACCTTGTTCCCTAGATATATCTTTACAAAACAGCCTTCTACCAACCCCAAAACCCCATATTCATGGGGGAGAGGAGAAAGATAAACATCAGCAGATGGAGAGAGGCTCTTCCACCTTCAATTGAAGAACCTCCTGGGCATTTCCCTGGTTGACCGCAACCTCGATCAACCCAACCGAGTTGCAGTACCAGAAAGGGGTACCAATTGGCATATCGGAGAAGGTTCTGGCGTTACTCAACCGTCTACCCGCCACCTCAAGCAGCGCACTATCGGAGCAGTAGCCTGCACGCAACCCGGTCATCGCATTGCCATAGCAGTCGAAGTAGATAATCCCGGCATAGTCCTCCCCTCTCGATGGCTTATGCTCCACCTCTATCGGTTGAAGCTTGCCATCCATCGCTTGACCTGCATGGAGGGCAGCAGCGATCGGCGCAAATAGATCTCTCCCATGAAAGGTGGCCGAGAGTTGCTCTGGAACCCACTCAATACGGTACTTCTCAACCACAGAGGCTCTGGCTGCCACCACATCAAAGAGGCCGTTATCCGGTCCCACAAACCACTGCCCATCGGCCTGCAGCACCATCGAGCAACGTGCACTACCGACACCAGGATCCACCACCCCCAGAAAAATGGCACCACGAGGAAACCACGCAACCTGGCTGGCCAGAAAATGGGCCGCAGCCTCAATCCGGTAGGGGGTCAGATCAGCCACCAGATCAATCACCTCACAATCTGCCCCTGCACTACGCAGGGCGGCCCTCATCTGTCCCAGATAGGGGCTGCCTATTCCAAAATCGGTCACCGTCAGAATCATAAAGTGGCTCCTGCAGAAACGGAAAAAGGCCGAACAGTGTCGGCCTTTTTCATCATGGAGCGGCGGAAGATATTAATCCTCTGCAACCTCCTCAAACTCCTCTTCTTCGGGCATCGGACGATCCACCAGCTCTACATAGGCCATAGGGGCCTTGTCACCGGCACGGAAGCCCGCCTTGAGGATGCGTACATAGCCACCCGGACGGTCACTGTAACGCGGGCCCAGCTCGTTGAAGAGCTTGGTCACCATGTCGCGGTCACGCATACGATCAAAGGCGAGACGGCGGTTGGCAACGCTGTCGCTCTTGGCCAGTGTAATCAGTGGCTCAGCGACACGACGCAGCTCCTTGGCCTTGGGCAGGGTGGTGCGGATCAGCTCATGCTGAAACAGGGAGTTGCTCATGTTACGGAACATAGCCTTGCGGTGGCTGCTGTTACGGTTTAGTTGTCTTCCACTATGACGATGACGCATGATCTTCTACTCTTCTAAATTCTCTGACAGGTAACGTGGTTACGCTTGTTTATCATCACGGATGCTGGCAGGTGGCCAGTTCTCCAGACGAACACCGAGGGATAGCCCTCGAGACGCCAATACATCCTTAATCTCATTGAGGGACTTCTTGCCGAGGTTCGGGGTTCTCAGCAGCTCGGTCTCGGTACGCTGGATCAGGTCGCCAATGTACATGATCGCCTCGGCCTTCAGGCAGTTGGCTGAACGTACGGTAAGCTCCAGATCGTCCACCGGACGCAGCAGGATTGGATCGACCTCAGGCTCTTCCTGAGTGGCAACCTCTTCCTCATCCTCGGTGTGCAGCTCAACAAAGGACTCGAGCTGAGTCTGCAGAATGGTGGCAGCACGACGAATCGCCTCTTCTGGATCGATGGTGCCGTTGGTCTGCAGATCGATCACCAGACGGTCCAGGTCGGTACGCTGTTTCAGACGGGCAGCCTCTACACTGTAGCTGACGCGATCAATCGGGCTGTAGGAGGCATCCAGCTTGAGTGCACCGATTGCAGTGCTCTCATCCTCACTGGAGCGCTCGCTGGCTGGCTGGTAGCCACGACCGGTAGTCACCTTCAGGCTCATGTTGAGTTCAACACCGGCATCGGTCACATTGGCAATCACGTGGTCTGGATTGATGACCTCTACATCGTCACCGGTGATGTCACCAGCAACCACAGCGCCAGTGCCATTGCTCTTCAGGGAGAGCTCCGCCTCGGCGTGTGCACCCAGCTTGATCGCAACCCCCTTGAGGTTCAAAAGAATGTCGATCACATCCTCTTGTACACCCTCAATCGCCGCATACTCATGGCTTACACCATCAATCTGCACCTCGGTGATTGCACTACCGTGCATGGAGGAGAGCAGAATGCGACGCAGTGCATTACCCAGGGTATGACCAAAACCACGCTCCAGTGGCTCAATCGCAACCTGAATGTGGTTGGTATCGATATTCTTGATATTGGCCAGCTTGGGCTTCAGGAAATCTTTGACGGAACCTTGCATCTCTGGATTAAACCTCGGGTTGGTGATTCAGCGTTAATTAGCAGAAATTACTTGGAGTAGAGCTCGACGATCAGATGTTCGTTGATCTCTGCAGAGAGGTCGGAACGATCCGGGGCGTTCTTGAAGGTGCCCTCCATCTTCTCGCTGTTCACATCAATCCACTCGGCATCTTCACGAGTCTGCGGGGCCAGCTGCAGCGCCATCTTGATGCGCTCCTGCTTCTTCGCCTTCTCACGGATAGAGATCACGTCACTAGGCTTGAGCTGGTAGGAGGGGATGTTCAGTACCTTGCCATTGACCAGAATGGACTTGTGGTTGACCAGCTGACGCGCCTCGGCACGAGTGGAACCGAAGCCCATACGATAAACCACGTTATCGAGACGAGACTCCAGAATCTGCAGCAGATTCTCACCGGTAGAGCCCTTGCGGCGTGCAGCCTCCTTGTAGTAGCTGCGGAACTGCTTCTCCAACAGACCGTAGATACGGCGAACCTTCTGCTTCTCGCGCAGCTGCAGTGCATAGTCAGACATGCGTGGAGCACGACCACCGGCACCATGCTGTCCAGGCAGCTGATCAGGCTTGCACTTGGTTTCGAGGGCACGCAGACCGCTCTTCAGGCCGAGGTCAGTCCCCTCACGACGGGAAAGTTTACACTTGGGTCCAGTATATTTAGCCACAGGTTTTCTCTCCTAAATCCGTTATACGCGGCGCTTCTTGGGCGGACGGCAGCCATTGTGAGGCAGTGGGGTCACGTCGGTGATGCTGGTAATGCGAATACCGATGTTGTTCAGTGCACGCACTGAAGACTCACGACCAGGGCCAGGGCCCTTGATGCGAACGTCAACAGACTTCAGACCGTACTCCTGCGCCTGAGTACCGCAACGCTCGGCAGCCACCTGCGCTGCAAACGGGGTGCTCTTGCGAGAGCCGCGGAAGCCACTACCACCTGCAGTTGCCCAGCACAGGGTATCGCCCTTGCGGTCAGTGATGGTGATGATGGTGTTATTGAATGTCGCGTGAACGTGAGCGATCCCCTCAGGGATGTTCTTTTTCACCTTCTTGCGCTTTGAAGCCGATGCCTTTGCCATGATAACGATGCAACCTATCTAAAAAATAAAAATTCTATTGTGTCCCCAGCCCTTATCTCTTGATGGGCTTCTTGGGTCCTTTACGGGTACGTGCGTTGTTCTTGGTATTCTGACCACGAACAGGCAGACCACGACGATGACGGATGCCACGGTTGGTACCGAGGTCCATCAGACGCTTGATATTCATGGAGATCTCACGACGCAGGTCACCTTCGATGGTGTACTTGCCCACTTCGCTACGAATACTCTCCAGCTGGCTGTCTTCCAGATCTCGGATCTTGGTAGAGGCCTCGATACCGGCGGCCTTGCAAATCTCATATGCACGTGTACGCCCAACCCCGTAGATTGAGGTCAATGCAACCCAAGCATGTTTGTTATCCGGTACGTTTACACCCGCAATTCGTGCCATCTGGCTCTTCTCCTAAATATTCCTATCTCTTTCGCTTTCGTAGGAAAAAACGATCCCCCACGCGGAGGGCGCGAAAGAATACCTGTACTCTAACTAAAAATCAACTAATTTCTGTGCAATTAACCCTGACGCTGCTTATGCTTGGGGTCTTTGCTACAGATGACACGGACAACACCATTACGGCGAATGACCTTGCAGTGCTGACACATTTTCTTGACTGATGCGCGAACTTTCATTTTCTTACTCCAGAACTTCTTAGCTATCTTCGGTCCAACGACTTAGAGGCCGTTGCGCCCATACCCTTTCAGATTGGCCTTCTTCATCAACCCATCATATTGATGAGAGAGCAGGTGCGACTGAACCTGAGAGATGAAATCCATAATCACCACCACGATAATCAGCAGTGAGGTGCCACCAAAGTAGAACGGTACGTTCCACTTGATAATCAGGAACTCCGGCAGCAGGCTCACCGCAGTGATGTAGCCCGCACCAATCAGGGTCAGACGGGTCATCACCTTGTCGATGTACTTCGCAGTCTGCGCCCCTGGACGAATACCGGGAATAAAGGCGCCCGATCTTCTCAAATTGTCTGCAGTCTCCTTCGGATTGAATACCAGTGCGGTATAGAAAAAGCAGAAGAAGATGATTGCAACCGCATAGAAGGCTACGTAGAGCGGCTGTCCTGGTGACAGCGTAGTCGCCAGATCCTTCATCCACTCCATGCCCTCTCCACTGCCGAACCAGCTTCCCATGGTCGCCGGGAAGAGGATGATACTGGAGGCAAAGATCGGTGGAATTACACCGGCCATATTGACCTTCAGCGGCAGATGGCTGCTCTGCCCCGCATACATGCGATTTCCACGCTGCTGCTTGGCATAGTTGACCGTAATTCTACGTTGTCCTCGCTCCACGAAGACCACAAATGCGGTAACCAGAATCGCGCCGATGAACAGTACCAGTACGGTAATGGGGTGCATCTCACCAGTACGCGCCAGCTCCATGGTGCCGCCTACTGCGGAGGGCAGACCGGCCACAATACCGGCGAAGATGATCAATGAGATACCGTTACCGATCCCGCGCTCGGTGATCTGCTCACCCAGCCACATCAGGAACATGGTTCCGGTAACCAGTGTGGTAACCGCGACAAAACGGAAACCAAGGCCAGGATCGATCACCACGTTCATCCCACCGGCAGACTGTGACTCCAATGCAATGGAGATGCCCAATGCCTGGAAGGTCGCCAATACCAGCGTCCCGTAACGGGTGTACTGGGTGATCTTGCGACGTCCAGCCTGCCCCTCTTTCTTCAGCTGCTCCAGCTTCGGAGAGGTAACCGTCAACAGGTTCATGATGATCGATGCCGAGATGTAGGGCATCACCCCCAGTGCAAACAGACTGAGACGCATCAATGCGCCACCCGAGAACATGTTGAACATGTCGAGAATGGTGCCGGACTGCTGGTCAAACATCGCCTGCAAGGCGACCGGGTTGATTCCGGGAACCGGGACATGTGCCCCCATGCGATAGACAATAATCGCACCCAGCACAAACCAGAGGCGGGACTTCAGTTCAGCCAGCTTGTCTGCGCCCGCTCCCATTTGCTGTGCCATAACCCGAAATCCTCTCTAAAAGATAAAGAGACTTACTCTTCGATCTTGCCGCCAGCGGCTTCGATCGCGGCACGAGCGCCTGCGGTAACACCGAGACCGGAGATGGTCACTGCAGTGTCGATCTCACCGGAAGCGATCACCTTGGCGCGCTTGATGTGGTGGCCCACAATATTGGCCGCCTTCAGCGCCAGCAAATCCACTACGCCATCCTTGGCCGCCTTGGTCAGCTCGTTGAGACGAACTTCAGCAACAAAACGGGCGCTACGGGAGTTGAAGCCGACCTTTGGCAGACGGCGCTGCAGTGGCTGCTGACCGCCCTCAAAACCGACCTTGTGGAAACCACCAGAACGGGACTTCTGCCCCTTGTGACCACGACCACAGGTCTTGCCCAAACCAGAACCGATACCACGGCCTACGCGCTTGGCGGTCTTCTTTGCACCCTCTGCAGGCTTGATTGTATTGAGACGCATCACTTAATCCTCAATCTTCAGCATGTAGCTGATCTTGTTAATCATTCCGCGATTCTCAGGCGTATCACTAACGGTTACTGTCTGATGCATCTTGCGAATCCCGAGACCTGCCGCACAAGCCTTGTGTGCAGGAAGACGACCGATCAGGCTCTTGACCAGTGTCACTGTAACTGTGTTGTTTGCCATAACGCTTTACCCCAGAATCTCTTCTACTGTCTTGCCACGCTTCGCTGCAATCTGCTCTGGGCTGTTCATCTCGGTCAGCCCCTTGATGGTTGCACGAACCACATTGATTGGGTTGGACGAGCCATTACGCTTCGCCAGTACATTGTGGACACCCACAACCTCGAACACCGCACGCATCGCACCACCGGCAATGATACCGGTACCTTCAGAGGCTGGCTGCATGTAGACGTCAGCTGCGCCGTGGCGGGCGCGAATCGGATACTGCAGGGTACCGCCATTGAGGTTTACGCTCTTGATGTTGCGACGAGCACGCTCCATCGCCTTCTGGATCGCCAG
>CAYFOU010000025.1:0-20622 GCA_964344805.1 uncultured Piscirickettsiaceae bacterium
GATATTGGGTGCTATGGGCGTTAGGCATTTGTACATGACTTATTCAGGGGTTCCTCAGCCGTAAAAGATCGAGGTCAGCAGAATCTCGCGGAAATCCTCACTGTCCAGTGCGGCCTCTACCTCCTCTGCAATCGGCAGATCATATTTTGGAATACGGGTTCGGATCTTGCGGGTCAGCTTCTTGATGAACTTCTTGCGCTTCTTCACCTTGCGGATTTTCTGGCTTGATAGTTCCGAGAAGCGCTCCATGATAGTGCCACGGATATGGGGGCGATGCAGCTTGACCAGTGTCTCCACCATTTTGCTGGTGACATAGATCTGGGCCTTGAATCGAGCAATCTTGTCATCGGTCAAGTTGACAGTGAAATGCCCCAAATCGATATAGCGCTGGACGGGAGGCGGGGGCTCTCCGGAGGCATGTGTGGTTATGGTGAACAGCAAAAGCAGCAGAGTGTGAAGGATCCTTTTCATAACTACGAAAGGGTACATTCAATGGCTTGATTGAGGCCTACAATTCCCTACAGATTGCGTGTTGGATACACGGTTGCAGGTGGTTTAAGGTAGAATTCGCCTCTTTTCTCCACCATGAGTGCTTTGCATGAGAGCAGGAAGGTTTTCGTGAAAAGTGCTCATCACAGTGACGGGACAGGAAACTATGGAGCAGTATCACGGAACTACGATCCTCTGCGTGCGCCGCGACAACCATGTGGTGATTGGCGGTGATGGTCAGGTGTCGATGGGCAATACGGTGATGAAGGGCAATGCGCGCAAGATTCGCCGCCTCTATCATGACAAGGTGATCGCCGGATTTGCCGGGGGTACCGCAGATGCCTTCACCCTGATTGAGCGTTTTGAGGGCAAGCTGGAAAAGTACTCCGGCCATATGGTGCGTTCTGCGGTGGAGCTGGCCAAGGATTGGCGCACCGACCGCATGTTGCGTCGACTGGAGGCGCTGCTGCTGGTGGCTGATGAGAAAGAGACGCTGGTGATCACCGGTAACGGGGATGTGATCGAGCCGGAGCATGGTGCGGTGGCGATCGGTTCTGGCGGCCATTATGCTCTCTCTGCGGCGCGTGCATTGCTGGAAAACAGTGATCTGGGGGCGCGTGAGATTGTAGAGAAGAGCATGGGCATTGCTGCTGATATCTGCGTCTTCACCAACCAGAGTCTGGTGGTGGAGGAGCTGGGTGAAGTGGCTGAGTAGCGTGGTAACAGATTATTTTGAGAATGGATAGACAAGCATGAATGAATTGACTCCCAGAGAGATCGTTCACGAACTGGACAAGCATATCATTGGGCAGAATGAGGCGAAGCGGGCGGTAGCAATTGCGCTGCGCAACCGCTGGCGGCGGATGCAGGTGAGTGATGAGCTGCGCTACGAGATCACCCCGAAGAATATCCTGATGATCGGCCCCACAGGCGTTGGCAAGACCGAGATTGCGCGTCGACTGGCGCGTCTGGCGAATGCCCCGTTTATCAAGGTGGAGGCGACCAAGTTTACCGAGGTGGGCTATGTCGGTCGTGATGTGGAGTCGATTGTGCGTGATCTGGCCGATATCGCAATCAAGAAGATGCGTGAGGATGCGGTTGCTGCGGTCAAGGTACGGGCCGAGGATGCGGCCGAGGAGCGGGTGCTGGATGCACTGCTGCCGCCGGTGCGGGGCAGTGGTCTGGAGCTGGAGCCCGAGCCTGAACAGCCGGAGGATAACCCTACCCGCCAGAAGTTCCGCAAGATGCTGCGCGAAGGGGATCTGGATGAGCGTGAGATCGAGATTGAGGTCTCTTCCCCCTCCCTTGGAGTGGAGATCATGGGACCTCCCGGAATGGAGGAGATGACCTCTCAGCTGCAGAACATGTTCCAGAATATCGGGGGCAAGCCGCCGAAGCCGAAGAAGATGCGGGTCAAGGAGGCGCTGAAACTGCTGTTGGAGGAGGAGTCCCACAAGATGATCGATGAGGAGGAGATCAAGGCCCGTGCGATCGAGAGTGTGGAGCAGAACGGTATCGTTTTTCTTGATGAGATCGACAAGGTGGCCCAGCGCAGTGAGGGGCGTAGCGGGGGGGAGGTCTCCCGTGAAGGGGTGCAGCGCGATCTGCTGCCACTGGTTGAGGGGAGCACCGTCAGCACCAAGTACGGCATGATCAAGACCGATCACATCCTCTTTATCGCCTCGGGTGCATTCCATCTCTCCAAGCCCTCGGATCTCATTCCAGAATTGCAAGGAAGGCTGCCGATCCGCGTTGAGCTGGAGGCACTGAGTGTGGAGGACTTTACCAAGATTCTCTCCGAACCCGATGCCTCACTGACGGAGCAGTATATGGCACTGATGGCAACCGACGGGGTCAATCTGCGTTTTGAAGCGTCTGGAGTTCACCGTATTGCCGAGTTCTCCTGGCAGGTGAATGAGAATACCGAAAATATTGGTGCGCGCCGTCTGCATACGGTGATGGAACGACTGCTGGAGGAGATCTCTTTCGAGGCGGCGGATCGTAATGGGGATGAGGTGGTGGTCGATGCCGACTATGTCAATCAGCACCTCTCCGAGCTGGCGCAGGATGAAGACCTGAGTCGTTATATCTTGTAAACTGGAAATTCTCCTGAGAAGTGTAAATACCAAGGAGCGGAATCATGAGTGAAAAGAGAAATATCACCCCAAGCGAAATTCGTTATGACAAGGCGTCACGGATACTGACCATCAGCTATGAGGATGGCAAATCCTGGGAGTACACCGCCGAATATCTGCGGGTCTACTCCCCCTCTGCCGAGGTGCGTGGGCATGCACCGGGTCAAGAGGTGTTGCAGGTAGGCAAGGAGGATGTCGCCATTGAGGGCATCAATCCGGTTGGCAACTATGCCGTCAGCCTCAAGTTCGATGATGGGCATGATACCGGCATCTACTCCTGGGACTGGCTCTACACTTTGGGTGAGAAGATGGAGGAGTACTGGCAGGACTATCTCAACAGGCTGGAGGCAGAGGGGATTGAGCGCATGACCACCTCGGAACGGTTGGCAACCTGAATGCAGGGTTTACCAGGGGGTAGATAGATGGTTATGAGATGGCCTGTTTTATGGGTGATTTTTTCTCTTCTTTCATTCAGTGTCTTTGCGGAAGAGGAAGAGGTTCCCAGAGTTAAAAAGTATGTGAACCTCAACGACAAGGCGATTGTCGAATTCAAGGTCAATCTGAAAAATGAGCATATTGCCGTTTTTACCATGCAGGCCTATGTCACCACCGATGCGATGGAGACGATGCTGAAGCAGCACAAGCCAATGGTTCAAGGGGTTATTCTGGAGGCGTTCTCGATGGTGTCCAGAAAAACACTGCAGAGTAAAAAGAAGAGAAAAAAGATCATCAAATCGATCCTGAAGGATGTAAGGGAGAAAATATCGGCCCATGATGCGCCTGCCCCTGATGCCGACCCTGCGGAACACAAGCCCGTTGATGTCTCTACGCTTGAGGAGCTCCTGCTGACCTCAATGGTCCATATGTAGAATTTCCAGATCTGTTGAAGCAGATTCAGGCCATCGTGTCGATAAAGGTGCCGGTCTCATGGTGGTGCCCGGCCGCCGCGCCATAGATACGGTTGGACTCCTCTTCGGGTTGATCAAACAGGTTGCGACCGTGCTCTTCCTCGATGCTTCTCATCCCGGGGGTAGCCTTGCTCTCCTCTGATGGGTTGTTGTTCTCTATCCCCTCAGCACTACCTTCTCCATCTTCGTTGTCGGGATTCTGCTCGGCCTTTGCCATCTCTGCCTGCGCGGCGTTGATCATCTGCTGCGCAGAGGCGGCAACGGCCATATCCTGTCCTGAAGGGTTGGCGGGGGCCATCGCTGCCTTGCGTACCTGTTCCGCCTTCTCGATGGTCGCCTTTGGATCACCGGGAATGGCGCTGGTATCGATCTGCACCTCACCGCCTACCGCATAGCGATGTCCATCCGGCCCCTGTTGATAGGAGTAGCTGGGGCCACCGGCAACAATCCCGGCACCAGCGGCCATGTGGGCCTGTTCATGGGCACGTACCTCGCGGTCTCGTGCCTTCATCTCCTCTACCACCTTCAGTGCTTCCGGGGAGAGGGTGAGGTGGTCCTGTTGCTGTTTGGGGGATTTTTCCCTCTTTCCTTCGGCGTTTCCGCTTGGCTGAGTTACTGAAGTGTCGTGACCTTCCTTCGTAACCGTTTCCGGTGCAGCCTCCTGTACACCGCCAGCGGGGGGCTGGTGGTGTTCAATCATCGGGCTGTGACGGGTCTCAATCATTAACCTAAGATCTTTCCTGTGCTTCTGCTGAAAATGGGACTCCTAGGCAGTCTATCGGCGGCGTAGAGAAAAACTTTAGAAAAAAGTTTTCACCCCGAAACGGGGTGAAGTGGTGATTTTTTCAGGGAATGGAAGCAATATCGTATAATGGCCCGTTGGAAATGGAGTCAACCGGGTGAAGGATATGAAGGAAAAGACTACACATTTTGGCTATGAGGATGTTGCCGTCGGTGAGAAGGCAAGTCGGGTGCGTGGTGTCTTCGACTCGGTGGCCAGCAAGTACGACATCATGAATGACCTGATGTCGATGGGGGTCCACCGCCTCTGGAAGAAGCAGGCGATTGAGCTGAGCGGTGCCCGTGAAGGGTGGCAGATTCTCGATCTGGCCGGAGGTACCGGAGACCTCTCGATCCAGTTTGCCAAAATCGTTGGACCCGATGGGCATGTGGTGCTCTCTGATATCAATGCCAGCATGTTGGAGAATGGGCGCGAGCGCCTGATCAATGAGGGAGTGCTGGGTAATGTGGAATATGCCCAGATCAACGCTGAGACCATTCCATTTCCCGATAACACCTTTGATTGCATCACCATCTCCTTTGGACTGCGTAATGTCACCGACAAGGAGAGGGCGCTACGTTCCATCTACAAGGCGCTGAAGCCGGGGGGGCGCCTGCTGGTGCTGGAGTTCTCCAGGCCCACCAACGAGAAGTTCCGTTCGGTCTACGACTTCTACTCCTTCAATATCCTGCCGGTGATCGGCAAGGTGGTGGCTGATGATGAGGACAGCTATCGCTATCTGGCGGAGTCGATCCGTATGCATCCGGATCAGGAGACCCTGCGCGGGATGATGGACGAGGCCGGTTTTGACCGTACTGAATACTTCAATATGACGGGTGGTATTGTTGCGTTGCATCGTGGCTTTAAAAAGTGATCAAGCCTAAACAACTCTTCCGCCTGCTTGCCATCCAGCGGGTACTGGCGCGTCACGGATTGGACGAGATCATTCTCAAGCTGCATCTGTTTCGTCCACTCCGTTTTCTGCTCTACCTCTCTCCACTCTACTGGGTCAAGCGGGATCGAGGTCCAGAGGGGGCACGTATCCGCCGTGCACTGGAGGATCTGGGGCCGGTCTTCGTCAAGCTGGGACAGATGTTCTCCACCCGCCGGGATCTGCTTCCTGATGAGATTGCCGATGAGTTGACCAAGCTTCAAGATGCGGTACCACCGTTCTCTGGGGCCACTGCCAAGCGCATTATCGAAGAGGCGCTGGGCGACAAGGTCGAAAATATTTTTGCCGAATTTGATGAGCAGCCACTCGCCTCGGCGTCGATTGCACAGGTTCACGCTGCCCGTACGCAGGCGGGTGAGGATGTGGTGATCAAGGTGGTGCGTCCCGATATCGAGAAGCAGATCCGCCGTGATGTTGGCCTTGCCAGACAGATGGCGGCACTGGCCGAGCGCTACTGGGCCGAGGGGCGTCGCCTCCACCTCAAACAGATCGTCGCCGATTATGAGCAGGTGATCCTTGATGAGCTGGATATGACCCGTGAGGCGGCCAATCTCTCGCAGGTGGGGCGCAACTTCGCCAAGGGGGAGCATGTACTCACCGTACCGGAGCCGGACTGGGAGCTGAGCCGTGAAAACATTCTGGTGATGAGCCGTGTGCGCGGGGTGCCGGTGGGTGATCTCGATACCCTGCGGGAGTTGGGGGTAGACATGAAGCGTCTTGCGGAGCTGGGGGTGGAGATCTTCTTTACCCAGGTCTTCCGTGACAACTTCTTCCACGCTGACATGCACCCCGGCAATATCATGGTGGATGCCGACAACCCCGGTTACCCCAAGTATGTGGCGGTCGATTTCGGCATTATGGGGAGCTTGACCGAGGGAGATCAGCGCTACCTTGCCGAGAACTTCCTCGCCTTCTTCAACCGGGATTATCGTCGGGTGGCGATGCTCCATCTGGAGTCGGGCTGGGTCCCTTCGACCACCCGTGCCGATGAGTTGGAGGCCGCCTTCCGTAGCGTCTGCGAGCCGATCTTCGAGCGCCCCTTCAGCGAGATCTCCTTTGCCCTGCTGCTGTTGAAACTGTTCCGCACCGGACGCCGCTTCGGTATGGAGGTGCAGCCGCAACTGGTGTTGCTGCAGAAGACCCTGCTCTATATCGAGGGGCTGGGCAAGCAGCTCTATCCTGATCTGGACCTCTGGGATACCGCCAAACCGTTCCTTGAGCAGTGGATTCGCCAGCGCAAGGGGTTTGAGGGGCTGAAGCAGAAGGTGGTGCATGAAACCCCCGATCTGCTGGAGCAGATCCCCGAGATGCCCCGTGTGGTGATCGACCTGCTCAACCGTGCCCAGCAGGGCAAGCTCTCCTTCGAGTGGCGCTCGCAGGAGCTGGAGCAGGTAAGAGATGAGCTGCGCAGCAGTCGCCAGACCACCTACAGTGCCATTGCCGGTGGCTCCATGCTGGTCACCGGTGCACTGCTGGTTGGAGAGTCTCTGCTCACCGGCGGGGCGATTGCCGCAGTGGGTGGCCTGCTGCTGTTGCGCAACTGGCCTTCAGCTGAGTAATTGACCTGATGCGCGACCAGTTCTGGGAACGCTATCCGCTGAATGAACTGACTACCGAGGAGTGGGAGGCGCTCTGTGATGGCTGCGCCCGCTGCTGTCTGCAGAAGCTGGAGGATGAGGACAGTGGAGAGGTCTACTACACCAGTATCGCCTGCCATCTGCTCAATCTGGAGCAGTGTAGCTGCAGTGACTACCCCAACCGTAACCGCAATGTCCCCAACTGTGTCCACCTTACCCCGGAGAGAACCGCCGAGTTCCACTGGTTACCGTCTACCTGTGGCTATCGGTTGATCCATGAGGGGCAGCCACTGCCTGGCTGGCATCCGTTGATCAGTGACTCAAAGGAGAGCGTGCATGAGGCGGGTATCTCCATTCGCAGTTTTGCGATGCTGGAGAGCGGGGAAGAGGATCTGGAAGATTACCTGCTGGATGAACTCTGATTGGGGTGGTTACCAGAGTTCCGGGTCATTCAAAGAGGCCACACAGCGCAGGGTTACCGGCACCTCTTTTAATACACATTCATTGAGAATGAGCGCCTGCCAACCTTCAGGGTAGTGAAGGGGGCAGGGGGGAATATAGGTGTGGGCATTATCCACTTCAAAACCAAATCGTCCGTAATAGTTCGGGTCACCATAGACGAAGAGGATATTCACCCCAGAAGCGGATAGCTGCTGTATCCCCTGTCGGATCAGTGCTGAGCCGATGCCCCCTTTTTGGTGATCGGGATGTACCGCCAGTGGTGCCAGAATATAGCCCTGATAATGGTCATTGTTATTGATTGTGACGGGGCTGAAGGTGGCATGACCTGTGATGGAGCCATCCGTTTCAGCAATCAGGGAGCGGGTCTCCGGGGTGCTGTTTTCGGAGAGTAGATCAATGGCCAGTTTTGCAACGATCTCGCGCTCCTCTTCGGGAAAGGCAGATAGATAGAGCAGATGGATCTGATCGCCATCCTGAGTGGTTGCTGTTCGGATACTCATTCCATGGTTTCCAGCTAGCGGTCAATTTCAAAACCGGCTGCATAGGCCCGTGTACTCTCCAGATCCCCCTGCTCACTGATTCGTTCCAGATAGCTTTCCAGGGTCTCGTAGAGTGGTTCCTCCTCCAGTCCGCTGTTCAGGATGCGGTTGGTGGCATCCAGAAACTCGCCAAAGGTATCCTGTTTCAGTAGCTGATTCCCGGATTCATCATCAATGATGGCATTGCTCTGTTTGAGGAAGCCAAGCTGCAGGTCACGATCTTCAATTGCGACGAAAGTGTGAGCGAATCCACCAAGGTTGTACCCCCCCTCATTCAGTTTTCCGGCGGTGGTAAAGAAGCTCTGGAACAGGGTGGAATCCTCTTCATGGAGCTGGTTCATGCTGACCATGAAGTCACTGCTCATGGCGACATCGGGATCGGAGGAGAGTTGCCCGATCATTGCGGTCAGCCCCTCGGTGGCAAGACGCCGTGCCTCAGGATCAGCGATGTTCTGCAGGCTCTCATAAAATGCATTGATCTGCTTGGAGAAGGTGGAGATGGTCACCGTGGACTGGGCAGTGCTGACATAGTCGAACGCCTCAGCCTGTTTCTCCTTCTTCGCCGTACCCTGCAGTGCCCCAATGGAGAGCTGGTTCACAACCGATTGTGCAGTGCCCACATGCATAGCCCATACCCCCGTAAAAAAGTGGTTTCTACTACTGAGTATATGGTGTGTTTGTCTTCGGTAAACCGGTATCCTTGTGAGATGAACAAGGTCTCCTCTGCACTCTGTGTGCTTTTACTGGTGCCCGTCTCCACCCCATGGGCGGCCGATGATGTGGTGCCCCACTCGATCCGCTCCCTCCGTTCTGCTGGAGGTGATTTTCTGGAACTGGTTGGTCCGGGCAAGATGTTGGTGCGGGGCAAGGTGGTCCACTACCGCAAGGGGAAGTTCATCCGTTCCCGTCATATTGATTCGCTGAGTGAGGTGGAGGGTCGTACCGATGCCTGTGTACTCCACTACGCCACCGAGGATTACAGCGACAACATCACAGTGCTGCAGGGGTGTGAGCAGATTATGAAGATGATTGCCAACATTGAGCAGCCACCCCAGAGTGGCAAGCTGCCGATCAAAATTCCGATAATTGGGGAGTGATTCCCCCTTTTTACGAGCATTTCCGATTTCTTGTTCTAGCATTAGAGGTAGCAATGAACCGATTACTACCCAAAATGCGATGGCTCTTTCCACTACTGCTGTTGACAGGGGGAGCACTTTCTCTGGAACAGGCCTCTGCCGGGTGTGAGCCGTGTCGTGCCATTGAAGGATATATAGAACCCTCGGAGATCTCCAGGGAGGTGCGTCGCATGGTGGGCAAGAACCGGCGCGGTGCGGCCAATCGCAATGTGAAGATCCAGAAGCAGCGAGGGGTGATCGAGACCGGTCTCTGGCCTGATTTTATTGATGGGGGGGATTGCCCGCAGATTGATAGCGAGAAGTGGGCGATCGACTATTCACACAAGCGCAGCCGTGCGGCCCTGCACAAGGGGATTGATATTCCACAACCACGGGGTACCCCGATTCTGGCGGTGGCTGATGGGGTCGTGGTTGGGCGCTTCATCAATCGCAATAACCGCAAGGGAATTGAGGTGGTGGCCCGTCACACTCCTGAGCAGACGGGTCTGCCGTTCTGGAGCTATTCGCAATATACCCATCTGCTGGAGATGTCTCCCCATCCCATTGGCACTGCCGTTCAAATGGGGCAGGAGATCGGTAAGACCAGTAACAGTGGAAAGATGGGACGGCGCATTCGCAGGGATGCGCTCCATTTTTCCATCTTCTATAGTGAATCCCCCCAGTGGTCCAATGATGGCAAGGTGGTGATGCCGAAGGATGGTTACTTTATGGACCCCAATGCCTTCTACCGCCTATCCCCACCCTATGATTCACAGGCAATAAGAGCACTGCCGAGGGGTGAGAGAGGGGTTGCGGTTCCCTATACTCTCCAGTCGGGGGAGCGAGTACCACAGAATACGCAACGCATCTGGCCCTATCGTTGCGGTCAATAGTGGGTGCTTGAGAAGGTCTTGTAATGATTGATCCTTCTCCATGAACAGGGCTGAGGGCTCGTTGCTCGCAGGGTTGCCGGATCGGCGTACCTCATCCATCCAGAGCGTAATCCCCTTGTAACATTCTGTCACCATAATGAGGCTCATCTTGTTCCCTATTGAGGGTAGATTGGGTATACACTCTGAGGGGTTATATTCACCGAGAACCTTTCACCAAAGCCCTTTTGCTTTCATGCGCCTTGTCTGGAAACAAAATGATCTTCCGTGAAAAGTGCTCACACTACGGAAGAGGAGCGGCGATGTTTGAGACAGCAGAGTTGGGCCGTAAGGTCAGCAAGAGTGATTATAAGAGTCTGGTACCGGAGTTGCGGGTGCAGTTGCTGGAGGTGCAACAGCAGGTACGACGTGCCAGAATCCCGGTAGTGATCCTGTTTGCCGGAGTGGATGGTGCGGGCAAGGGTGAAACCGTCAACCTGCTTAATGAGTGGATGGACCCGCGCTGGGTCGAGACCCATGCCTATAACAAGCCCTCGGATGAAGAGCGTGAGCGTCCGCCATTCTGGCGCTACTGGCGTGATCTACCCAGCCGTGGCGCGGTCTCCCTGTTCATGAGCGCCTGGTACTCGGCGCCGATTCTGGAGTGGGTACAGCAGAAGAGTGACCTCAGTGATCTTGATGAGGAGCTGAGCCAGATCAACACCTTCGAGAAGATGCTGATTGATGATGGTGCGGTGGTGATCAAATTCTGGATGCACCTCAGCAAATCGGCACAGAAGCGTCGTCTCAAGGAGCTGGAGGCCGATCCACTGCTGAGCTGGAAGGTGACGGAGAAGGATTGGAAGCACTGGCGTCTCTATGAACGCTTTATCGAGGCGGCTGAACGTACCATGCAGAAGAGCAGTACCGGGCGTGCAAGCTGGCACATCATTGAGGGAGAGGACAAGAACTACCGCAGTCTGGCGGTGGCGGCGATTGTACGTGATACGCTGGCACGAGAGCTGGAGAAGCGGGCGCAGGAGCGTTCGGTTCCCCCCAGTGAACCGGCAGAGATTCCGGCTGATATCGAGGCGGTAACAGCAACATTGAGCCAGCAGGCCAGTATTGTGGAGAGCCTGCCCGGTGATCTGAGGCTGGAGAAGTCCGACTACAAGATTGCGCTGAAGGAGCAGCAGGCGCGACTCAGCCAGCTCTTCCGTCGTGCCCGCAAGGAGGGCACGGGGGATTCGATCATCCTGCTGTTTGAGGGGGATGATGCGGCAGGCAAGGGGGGGGCGATCCGCCGTATTACCGCGTCGCTCGATGCGCGCTCTTATAGAGTCATCCCGATTGCGGCTCCGACCGATGAGGAGCGTGACCACCACTACCTGTGGCGCTTCTGGCGTCACATTCCGCGCAAGGGGCGGGTCACCATCTATGATCGTAGCTGGTATGGTCGTGTACTGGTGGAGCGGGTGGAGCAGTTTGCTCATGAGGAGGAGTGGCGCCGTGCCTATGGTGAGATCAATGACTTTGAGGAGCATCTGGTCAATAGCGGCACCCTGCTGCTGAAGTTCTGGATCCATGTTGATCCCGATGTGCAGCTGGAGCGTTTCAAGCTGCGTCAACAGACCCCACACAAGGCGTGGAAGCTGACCGAGGAGGATTGGCGTAATCGTGAAAAGCGTCCGCTCTACCAGGCGGCGGTTGATGACATGATTCAGCGTACCAGCTCCACCATTGCACCGTGGTTCCTGATCGAAGGCAATGACAAGTACTATGCGCGGGTGAAGGTACTGACCACCGTCTGTGATCAGCTCGAAGCGGCGCTGGAGAAGAAGAAAAAATAGTTCATTGGAGAGAATATTGTGACTGAATCAACCGGGGAGATCGATCTCAAGTCGAGCGAACTCTATCTCAACCGTGAGCTGACCTGGCTCGCCTTCAACCGTCGAGTACTGCATGAGGCGGAAGACCCGCGCAATCCACTGCTGGAGCGGGTCAAGTTCCTTGCCATTGTCAGCAGTAATCTCGACGAGTTCTTCATGAAGCGGATCGGTGGATTGAAACAGCAGGTGGCGGCGGGCTACAAGGAGCCGACGGTTGATGGCCGTACCCCAAGGCAGCAGATTGCGGAATCCAATGCTGCAGTACGCAAGCTGCAGCTGAAGCAGAGCGAGATCTGGACTGGCCTGAAGAAGGAGCTGGGGGCCGAGGAGATCCATCTGATCTGTTACGATGATCTCACCAGCAGTGAGCAGGCAAAGATGCGTGCTGCCTTCCAGGAGAAGGTACTGCCGTTGCTGACTCCGCTGGCGATGGATCCATCCCACCCCTTCCCCTTTATCTCCAACCTCAACCTCAATCTATTGGTGACCCTGCGTTATCCGCAGGAAGAGAGTCAGGTATTGGCCCGTATCAAGGTGCCGGTCCACAAGGAGTTTGCCCCGCGCTACTATCCGGTGGAGCAGAGTGATGGGCACCACACCTACATCCTGCTGGAGGATCTGATCACCCACAACCTTGATCTGCTCTTCCCCGGCATGGAGATCGTTGCCCATGAGATGTTCCGTATCACCCGTAACGCCAGTGTGGAGAAGGATGAGGAGAGTGCCGATGATCTACTCTCGATGATTGAGTCGGAGGTGAAAGAGCGCCATTTTGCACCGATTGTGCGGCTGGAGGTGAGTCGTGGTTGCGATCCGCTCCGCTACGGCATGCTGGCGGCAGAGCTGGGTCTGAATCAGGAGGAGGATGTCTTCGAGCTGGATAATCTGGCGATGGGTGACCTGTTTCAGATCGCCTCGATCGATATCCCGAGACTGCATGACCCGGAGTCCCATCCGGTAGAGCACCCGCTGCTGGCGCAGAACAAGCAGAGTATCTTTCACATCATTCGCAATAATGGACCGCTGCTGCTGCAGCACCCCTACCAGTCCTTTGCCAACTCTGTTGAACGCTTTGTGCGTGAGGCGAGTACCGACCCGAAGGTGTTGGGAATCAAGATGACCCTCTACCGTACCGCACCGGATGGCAAGCTGATTCGTCATCTGATCCGTGCGGTGCAGAATGGCAAGCAGGTGGCGGTACTGGTGGAGATCAAGGCACGCTTTGACGAGGCGGCCAATATCCGCTGGGCGCGGGAGCTGGAGAAGCAGGGTATCCACGTCATCTACGGTGTGGTTGGGCTAAAGACCCACTGCAAGACCATCCTGGTGGTGCGCCAGGACTTCAACGGGCTGGCCCGCTATTGCCATATCGGTACTGGCAACTACCATAGCGGTACTGCCCGTCTCTACACCGACTACGGTCTGCTGACCCGCGATGAGAGCGTTGGGGAGGATCTGACCGAGCTGTTCAACCTGTTGACCGGATATGGGCAGAAGGAGCGCTTGTATCGCAAGATCCTCACCTCACCGAAGATGATGAAGAAGAGCCTGATCGAGAAGATTGATCGAGAGATTGCTTACCACAAGAACCATCAGAATGGTCTGATCCAGTTCAAAATGAATGCGCTGGAGGATGCCGATATCGTCCATGCCCTCTACCGTGCCGGACAGGCGGGGGTGAAGATTGATCTGGTGATTCGTGATACTTGTCGCCTGCGCCCCGGTATCGAGGGGCTGACCGAGACCGTCAATGTCATCAGCATTGTGGGTCGCTTCCTCGAACATGGCCGGGTCTACTACTTTAACAACAATGGAGAGGAGGAGTACTTCATCGGCTCCGCTGACTCGATGAAGCGCAATCTGGAGAGCCGGGTAGAGGTGCTGGCCCCGATTGAGGAGCCCCAGCTGCGTGAGGAGCTGCGCATGAGTCTCGATGCCCAACTCGGTGACAAGCGCGGTGCCTGGGAGATGCAGTCCGATGGCGGCTATATCCAGCGCAACCCCGAGGGGAGTAACCGCAGTGCGCAGCAACTGCTGGCCGATGCCGCCGAGAAGAGCATGAATGCGGCGCTGAAGCACCGTGAGGCGCAGGTGCGCAACAAACTGCTCAACCGCTTCAAGAAACGGCTGGAAAAAGAGTAATTCAAGATGGCTCTGTTTGAAGGTCATTTACTGCTGCAGTGAATGGCCTTTTTTGTGCTTGGTATGCCCTCTCTCAAGATTGAAGCGTGGCCTGAAAATAGTTCATTTATGACATTTATTAGGGGGATATAGTTCATATATGAGCTATAGAAGGATAGGGTGATAGTCCAGTTCCTGTATCAAGGTTTTTCCTTCTTCTTGCCGGGATGGGAGTGAATGCTAGAATGGAAAGCATGGAAACCGCACAGACCATTTCAGAACAGATTATTCCGATACTGAGACAGCATCATGTTGAACATGCTTCTCTGTTTGGATCGTTTGCGCGTGGTGAACAAACCGATGAAAGTGACGTCGACTTACTGGTCGAATTTGAAGAGCAATATCATGCCAGTCTGTTGGATATAGCTGGACTCAAGGTTGATCTTGAGGACCAGCTTGGAAGAAAGGTGGATGTGGTTTCTACTGGTGCAAAGATCCATCCAGAAGTTCGTGCAACGATGGAAGAAAACCTTACGCCCCTTCTATGACACTCTCCTTCGGTTTACCTCGATCATATGCTGGAAAGCATCGAGAACATTCTTCACTATACGGAAGGAGTGGACTTTGAAGCGTTCATGAAGGATCCGAAAACTCAAGATTCCGTTATCCATCGCATACAGCTTTTAGGACAGTCGGCAAAAAATCTCCCTGAAGAGGTCCACCAACAACATCAGGATATTCCTTGGCGCTCTATCATTGGAATGAGGAATATCATTGTCCACGAGTACCTCGGCCTGGATCTGACTGAGGTTTGGTACGTGATTCAGAATGATCTTCCTGAGCTTGAGAAGAAGCTGAGGAATATTAAAGTTGGCACGTATGCAAGTTAATCGAGCAATCGATTAACTCCGGTAATCCAGGGGCGGTTCACGTTGAATCTGAGGTTTATCTGACTCAAGAATAACGGCAGATTGCCGATATATTCCTATCGGGTCGGGGGATATCAGATAACGATATCTGGAGTGTACTCAACATGAATGTGACAATGCCTTCTCAGGCCCCGGTTGCGTTGTCATCGATAGGCAATCCCCTGGTTACCGCAGAGGTAGAGGAAAATCTTTCCTCTGCAGAATCTTCTGTTATCTCCTCAAATACCATTAGCATCTCTGCAGAAGCCAAGGCGCTATTGCAGTCGGAGCAGGTTGTAGCAGATGCCCAGGTTTCAGAGAGTAAGCATGCCGATGCCATTGTGAATAAACATGCAGAGCAGCTTGGTATTGACCCTGAAGACATATTGGAGATCGTTATTGTTTTGAATGATGACGATACCATTCTCAATGCAGCGGCAATGGTTATTGGTGCCATGGAGGAGGACCAGTTGAGAGCCTTGGAGAGTGCGTTGAATGCCGATCCTGAAGCGCTCGAGGCCATTCTCAGAGAATCCACCCCCATTGATTATGAGGAGCTGGATGAGACTACTGGTGGTGCTCCGGTTGGTGTGACCGACCCGGATGAGGTGCTACGCAAGCAGCTGATCCTGATGATGATCAAGCAACTGGGTGCGCAACTGCAGGCTGCGCAGCAGCGGGAGATGAGTGTTGCCCCGGAAGAGGAGGGGGTAGAGAGTGAGGTGGATCAGCTGTTGCGGCAGATTGAGTCGCTGCAGAAACAGTTAAGCACTTAAATAAGCAAGCGGCTCCAAGGCTGATCCAGATCAATTGATAGCGGCTCTTGTCGCCCCGGATAACCCCCATCTCACGGTGGTGAAACAATCGTGAAATAGAAAGCTCCTAATGTTCGGTCGGCTCGATTTCCTTTGGCGGGAATCTGGGAGGAGGGAACCGTTCAATCAATTAAAGGAGTGATCATGAAACGATACTATTGGCTGTTGGCTCTGCCACTGTTCCTGCTGTTTGGGGGGATCAAGGGGGTGGCTGCCGCCACACTGGATGGGGTTGAGGTAGAGACCCATCAGATTCCATCCAAGACCTGCAAGGAGTGCCACAAGGAGATCTACAAGGAGTGGTCCGGCTCGATGCATGCGCAGAGTACGGCACTGAAGGACCCGATTCACGGTGCCTTCTATCGCAATCTGGTGGGAGATCCGACCCATGAAGGGTTGAAGAAGGGGGGCAAGTACCCGGTCTGCCTGCAGTGCCACGCCCCCAATGCCGCCAGAGACGGCACCACCAAGCTCGACCAGATGGCTGCCTACAGTGAGGGGGTCAACTGTGTTGCTTGTCATACGCTGGCAAGTTACAAGGGGATCCATAGTGACAATGGAAAGATGCAGTTGGGGATTCAGGCCTACACCCTCTCCGATCAGCTGCAGGGCCCTAATGGGTTCCTTCATGAGCAGGGTGCGGTTGCCGATCAGTTGAGAGCGGCATTTGAAGAGTCTGGTGATCTTAATCCCCATCTGGGCCGAGACAATGCAGGCAAGCCCTATATGGATGCCGAAGAGAGCCGGGAGCTGGATCTGCCGATGCAGCGTAGCTCCATGTTGAAGGGATCACAGGCCTGTCTCGGTTGCCATGACAAGCGTAACAACCCCAACCGGGTAGCGCTCTGCCAGACCGGGGATGAGTACAAGGAGGGCAAGAGCCGGGAGACCTGCCAGTCCTGCCATATGCCGGTGGTGAATGGTCGCGTCAGCCATGCGATGGGGGGAGGCCATGATGGTGCGATGTTGAAGCGGGCGGTGCGTCTGGATCTTGCGGTGCAGCGTCAGGGAGAGGCTTTGTCAGCTGTGGTCCATCTGGAGAATCAGCAGCCCCACAACCTGCCCACCGGGGCGCCGTTCAGAAATATGGTGCTGAAGTTGACGGCACTCTCTGCAACTGGAGAGGTGCTGTGGCAGAACTACCAACAGCACCCGATGAAGGAGGACCCCAAGGCCTATCTCTCCTATGGTATGACCGATGATCAGGGCAAGCCAGCCCCACCACCGAAGGCAACCAAGGCGGGAGAGGATAGCCGTCTGCGTCCCTTTGAGCGTCGTGCATTGAATTACCAGATTGATGCAAAGGGGGTGGATACGGTGCGTGCGGAGCTCTACTACAACCTGCTCTGGGCTGGATTGGTGAAAAAGCTGAAGCAATTGCCTGATGAGCTGAAGTCACCCAAGCGAATTGCCTGGGCGGAGGCGGTTGTAGAGTAGTCCATGTGGGCTGAATTGGACCATTGTCTGTTTCAGAGTATGAAACGGGCAATGGTTCGGTTTTGTTTTTCCGGCATCGCAAAGTAGATGATGAGAGATGCAGCGTCTTAATCCTGCTTTGAATGATGTAGTTTTCCCATTAATGGGGCATGTCTGTTTGGGGGTGGAAATAGAGAGGGATGCTGTACACTGCAGATGCAGTTTTTTGAGAAAAGTCCATCTATCGGGGTGAAGGATGATTATCCCTACGAAAAGAGCTTCATTTTTCGATTTATGTACTACACTAGATTTTGTGGGGGAAATTGGGAATCACAAGATTTAAGGGGTATAGGGATGAGTACCTTGACGGAGATGCAGGTTGACCATCGTCAGATGGTCGTTGCCATTGAGACCGCAGTCGATCTGGTGGGGATGAATGACACCAGTCACGGCAAGCGGGTCGGTTATATCGCGACACAGATCGCTCATGCGATGGGCAAGGAGGAGGATGAGCTGCAGTCGATTTTCGAGCTGGGGCTGTTGCACGATTGCGGGGTCTCCTCCGATCAGGTGCACGGCAATCTGGTCAGCCATTTCGACTGGGAGGATGCCCATATCCATTGTGAAATCGGCTACCGGCTGCTGAAGGATTTTGAGCCGCTGGCCCACTTCGCACTGCCAATCCTCCACCACCACACCCCGTGGAATGAGTTGCTCTCCAGTGGTGTGCCTGAAGAGGTGCAGTTCCTCAGTAATCTGATCTTCCTTGCCGACCGTATTGATGTGATGTCGGCAGCCCATTATGGCAAGGATATTTTGCTGGCAAAGCGCCAGATTGTGGAGACCATCCGTGGTTATGGTGGTACCTACTTTGATCCGAAACTGGTGGAGCTCTTCTGCGAGATCGAGCAGTCGGAGGCGTTCTGGATTGCGCTGGAGGATCGACACGTCAACCGCTTCGCTCGTGATATGGAGCGCTTCCAGCATATGCAGCCGCTCAACATGATACAGCTCAAGCAGATGGCGCAGATCCTCTCCTATGTTGTCGACCAGAAGAGTCCGTTTACCGCCCAGCACTCGGCACGGGTGGCGATTCTGGCGCGCTATCTGGCACTTGCCTACGGATTGACCGAGTTCCAGGCGGACAAGATCGAGATTGCCGGTTTCCTCCATGATATCGGCAAGCTGCGTACGCCGGATGACATCCTGCAGAAACCGGGACCACTCAATCCGGCGGAACGTTCGATCATGAACCACCACAGCTTCGAGACCTACGAGATTCTGCGCCAGATCGATGGGCTGCAGGATATTGCGATCTGGGCCGCCTACCACCATGAGGAGGTCAATCGTGGCGGCTATCCGTTCCACCCCAGAGAGCATGAGTTCAGCATTGAGGCGCGCATCATCGCGGTGGCGGATGTGTTCCAGGCGCTGGTGCAGGATCGCCCCTACCGTAAAGGGATTCCGCTGGAGCAGGTGCTGGATATGCTCGACCGCTTTATCGAGAGTGGCAAGCTGGATCCCAAGGTGGTCAAGGTGGCCAAGGATAATGGAGAGAAGTGTTTTGATATCTCTGCCGGTGTGGCGGAGGAGAATCGGGGCAATGAGGTGCCGGTCTTCTTCGGCAAGATGTTTGATATGGAGGAGGGGCTTTTCTGAATAGCGCTATTTGCCCGAAAACTCCTGTGCATTCTGCTCGTCGATCTTGTTGATCTGCAGATCGGTTGGGCGGTAGAGAATCACCGCCGCATCGACCAGATTTTTGGTAATGCGGGAGGCGTTGGAGCTGTCGTTGAGCAGTGAGGTGGCCATTGCCGGAGTGATGGTCCCCTTGCGCAACTGTCTCTGTACCCGTCCGCTGAAGAGCAGGTCGAGCTTCTTGGCGTTCTTGCGCAGCTTGTGGAGCTGCTCCAGATGTTGAGGCAGGTTCTCCGGTGGACCAATCTTGCGGATCTCGCGTACCACCTTGAGGATGGCGCGCCGCATCTTGTTGTACTCACGACGGATCGTCTCATTGTCGGAGACCATGTACTGCTTGATATTGATCTGTAGTGGTTTCATCCGTTTTACCACCTGTACCAGCAGGCGGTCTGCGACCAGAATATTGCGCAGAGTTTCGATCTCCTCTTCATGCAGGTCAAAACGGTTTTGCAGGTCGGTGGCATATTGAAGAATCTGGTTGTAGATCCCTTTGATCTGGGTCTGGTAGATCTCGTCGATATCCAGCTCAATGGCGTTGGAGTTTTCCACGATCTCTTTCAGGTGTCGGTCCGATTCAAGATCCGTACGGTGAACCCAGAGGCCATGGGCCAGTACCCGATAGGCGGAGTTTTGCAGCAGCCGTATCGATTCATCCGAGACCGCCTTGATGCCTGATTGGGAATATTTGGCAGAGCTTCTGGTCAGATAGCGTGGCTGATCAATCTTCTGGGTCTTCTTTACCTCGGCGGGTACCATCTGCTCAGAGAGGCGGACGATAAAGGGGAGAAATCCTGCCAGTAGTACCGTGTTGAGGATGTTGAAGCTGCTGTGGAACAGGGAAAGGGCAATGGGTACCGCAGCGGTGGTGAGGAAGGGAGACTCCCCTTCCAGAGTCTCTACCATATATCCTACGGCCTCCAGAAAGGGGTAGAAGAGCAATAGAATCCATACCACGCCAGCCAGATTGAAGATCAGGTGGGCTCGCGCTGCACGCTTGGCCTGATAGTTGGCAACGATAGAGGCGATGACTGCGGTGATGGTGGTTCCCACATTTTGACCAATGACCATGGCGGCAGCCATATCAAAGGGGAGCCACCCCTCAAAGGTCATCAATAGCGTTAGTGCCATTGATGCACTGGAGGACTGGACCACCAGCGTCAGCAGGGTACCGATGAAGATAAACAGCAGAACAGAGAGATACCCTTTTGTGGTGTACTCCACCAGAAAGGCGAGGGTCTCTGGGTGGCTGCGGATGTCGGGTACCGACTCCTTGAGGAATTGCAGTCCAATAAAGAGGATGGAGAAGCCGATCAGAAACAGCCCCCAGTGGCGGTAGTGTTCCCGTTTCGACATCGATAGCAGAAAGCCGACCCCGATCAGGGGGAGTGCAATGGCGCTCATCTTCACCTTGAAGCCAAGGATGGAGATCATCCATGCGGTAACGGTAGTACCGATATTGGCCCCCATAATCACGCCAACCGCCTCGGTCAGTGTGAGTAGATTGGCGTTGACAAAACTGACCACCATCAGCGTGGTGGCGGAGGAGGATTGGATGGCTGCAGTGACCACCACCCCGGTCATGATGGCCAGAAAGCGGTTGGCAGTGGAGGAGGCGAGAATATTCCTCATGTTGTCCCCGGCCAGCTCCATCAGTGCATCACTCATCACCTTCATCCCGTAGAGGAAGAGACCGAGAGCGCCCAGTAGGGTCAGAAGATCGGTAAATCCATACTCCATCTGCCGAGCTTATTGTTTTTCTCTGGTCCGTACAAGTGATACCTATCTAGAGTTATAAAAACCCTTAAATAGATTTCTGTCGAATTGTGTACTAATTTACTAGGTCAATAGGGGGCTATTTTCGGGAAACTGCTGTGTCAGAGAGAAAAAACCTTTTACCGTGAAAATCATGCCACCCTCTGAGCCATAGCAAACCCTGCTCTCAGAG
>CAYFOU010000026.1:0-20422 GCA_964344805.1 uncultured Piscirickettsiaceae bacterium
AATACATATATTAGCACTTTCTAATATTATTCATATAAAGGGATTTAGCCATGAAAAAACAGATACTCATTACTGCTGCAGCAACCCTGCTCTCTGCAGCAGCCCACGCAAGCCAGGAGAGCAACCACTATCTGAGCTACTTTGACAACGGATCCATTCAGCAACTGATTCACCAAACTGCACTCTACAATGAGGAGAATGGTTACTGGGAAAACGGTCAGATCATGAATCAGGAGCTGGTACGCTACCTCAATCAGATCGAGGCTGACAACAGCGCCAATGTTGCAGCTCAATCAGAGACCTTGGGTTACTGGCAATAGTACAAGATGGAACTCTTTACCCAGCTACTGCTGCTCCTCTTCCTGCTCTTCGGACTACTGATCAGCAAAGATTGTTTTGAGTGATCCACTCCCCCCTCACAACAGAGGGGGAGAGAAGAGAGCGCTAGCGCAAATTACGCTCGATGAAATCACGTACAAGCGGTTCCGGCTGCGCACTGTGAAAACGATCCACCTCCTCCCCGTCCACAAAGGCAAGTACGGTAGGAAAACCACGCGCTCCATAGCGACCCGCAATCTTCATGTTCTCATCCTCCGCCTCCAGCTTGGCAAGCAGGAACACTCCCTGATACTCCTCTGCCAGCCGATGAAGAATCGGCTCCAACACTCGACAGGGACCACACCACTCCGCACTGATATCGAGGATCACCAGCCGTTTTGAGGACTCTTCAATAACCGCCGACTCAAAATTATCGACATCCACCTCAAACAGGTGGTGGTCCGCTGTCAGCAGTTCCAATTAGAAGGTCTCTTCCAGTGCATCGCGATGCGCCGTCTCACGCTGTTTTGCCTCAGGATTGAGCAGCAGACAGTACTGCATATCGAACTGATCCCCATCCAGACGGTGGTAGATGAAATCAATTGCCATATCTTCATCGGGATGGATATTCTCCGCACCGATGTGTGCAAACAGTCCAGTACGGTGCATCACCTGATGAATCTGGCGTTTGAGGCCACTGAAGACCAAGGTGATATTGTTGTCCTTCAGACGAGTCACCAGTTGATGCAGGATCTCTTCACCGGAGGCATCCATGGTATTGATCGCATCCCCCACCACCAGCAGATACTGCACATCCGGACGCTCACTGATCGCCTCCAGAATCGCCTCCTCGAAGTAGGCGACATTGGCGAAATAGAGTGAACCATCAAAACGCAATACCACAATACGCTTGTCCTGCGGCAGGTCATGGACACGGATATCACGCAATGTACCGTCCGCATAACGCCCCAGAATCGCTACACGTGGCTTCATGGTGGAGTAGAGATAGAGCCCCAGCGCCAGCAGTGCACCAATCATGATGCCCTGATCCAGATGGGGGGCAAAGCCGAGCGTCGCCACAAAAGTGGTGACCGAGGCGATACCATCATGCTTGTTGGCAATCCAGGCCTGCTTGAACGCCTTGAAGTTGATCAGACCGATTACCGCCATCATGATCACCGCAGCCAGTACCGCCTTGGGCAGATGGTAGAGCAGCGGGGTCAGGAAGAGCAGCGTGATCAGTACCAGTGCCGCAGTATAGACCGAAGACATACCGGTTCGCGCGCCTGCATTCAGATTCACTGCAGAGCGGGAGAAAGAGCCACTGGCAGGGTAGGCCTGAGAGAAGCTACCGAAAATGTTGGCCAGCCCCTGACCGATCAACTCCTGATTGGGGTCAATCTTGTCCTTGGTCTTGGCCGCCATTGCCTTGGCAATGGAGATTGCCTCCATGAAACCGACCAGCGAGATCACAATGGCGCTGGTAAAGAGGATGCCAAGCACTTCCAGATTGATCGTTGGCGCGGTGATGGTTGGCATCCCCTCCGGGATCTCACCCACAACGGCACCACCCATCCCCTGGAAACCAATCACGTAACTCAACACCGTGGTAATCACCACCGCCAGCAGCACTCCCGGCAGCTTGGGCAGATACTGCTTGGTGCCCATCATGATGGCAAACGCCAACACACCCATCACCAGCGTCATCATGTGGGTATCCCCCACCTGTGTCAGCACACCCCAGATATCCCCCAGGAAGAAGTCACTGCGCTCCTTGGTGACACCAAAGATCTTGTTGAGCTGGGAGAGTCCGATCACCATCGCCGCCGCATTGGTAAAGCCGACAATCACCGGATGGGAGAGGAAGTTGACCACCACTCCCAGCTTCAAGGCGCCCAGAGTAAGCTGGAACAGCCCCACCAGCAGTGCCAGCATCACCGCCAGCGGTACATAGAACTCGACCAGCTGCTCCTGGGTCATCGCATCGATACTGTCGACCCCGATCGCCGGGAGCTGACTCTGCAACGCGGTGCCTACTGCAACTGCGGTCAGCAGCGAAACTACCGCCACCGGGCCGGTCCCCAACTGCTTCGATGAGCCCCAGAGCGCCGCCACCATCACCGGCAGGAAGGAGGCGTAGAGCCCGAAATAGGCGGGCAGTCCCGCCAGCTGTGCATAGGCCATCGACTGTGGAATCAACACCAGTGCCACGGTAATACCCGCTATTAGATCTGCACGAACGGTCTCTCCATCCATTGGAAACCACTTCAAAAAGGGTAAAAATCGCTTAGCCATGTCCATAAATCAGTTACCGTTCAATAGGTTATATAAAATTCCACACAACAGAGAGGCCCTGCATCCAGACGGTGCAAGAAAAAATACTACTTGGAGTGGCGCCGAATTGTATCGAATAATCAGTTGATATTCAAGAGTATAATAGAGTATCAACAACCCCTGATTCTGCTCCTCCACTCGCCAAACGCTGGACAGCTCAACCTGCCAGCGTCATCATAGTTCCATCATGAAACCATCCCGGCGTCTCTCACCACACCTGCTGCTGTCACTGCTGACTGCTGTGGTCAGTGGTTGCGGCCAGCAAAATATCCAGCCGCTTGAGCCCAAACTGGTCACCATTCCGCAGCAGTGGCACGCGCCTCAGCAGACCATTGCCCTGCAGCAGAGTTGGCTAAGCCACTTCAGTGCCCCCCAACTGGAGACACTGATTACCGAAGCGCTCAACCACAACCACACCATCGAGCGCACCGCCCTGAAGTGGAAGCGGGCACATCAGCAATCGATCATTGACCGACAGAAACGCCAACCCACCACCGAAGGCAAACTCTCTGCCGGACGCAGCCGCACCCACACCTCCGGGATACACACCCACAGCAGCAGCCACGGATTGGAATTCTCCACCACCTGGGAGGCCGATCTCTGGCAACGCCTCTCCGACCAGCAGCAGGCAACCCTGCTGCGTGAGGAGGCCTCAAAAATCGATCTTCGTGCCGCTCACCTCTCTCTGGTCGCTGAACTGGCCCGTAACTGGTTCTCCGCCGTTGAGGCCAAACAGCAGATCACCCTCTCCCAGCAACGGCTGGAAGACTACCGCAGTGCCGAAGCCATTATTGAAAATCGCTACCGTAACGGCCTGACCGATGCCCTGGACCTCCACCTTGCTCGCAGTGAGGTGGCCTTTGCCGAAGAGCGTCTGTTACGACAACAGATGGAGCAGCAGCAACGACTGCGCACACTGGAGGTTCTGATTGGACGCTATCCAGCGGCACAACTGGAGATCAGTGATGCCCTGCCCACACTGAACAACGAGATCCCCGCCGGATTGCCTGCCTCTCTACTGGAACGGCGCCCCGACATCCACGCCAGCCAGAAACGGCTGCAGGCCAGTGGCATCGAGGCAGAGATTGCCGCCAGAAACCGACTGCCCTCCCTCTCCCTGACCGCCAAAGGCGGTCTCTCCAGCAGTGAACTCAACAACCTGCTCGATTGGGACTATCTGATCTGGAGTCTGCTCGGCAATCTCACTCAGCCCCTGTTTCAGGCCGAAAAGCTGGAGGCACAGGCAAGACAGGAACAGATCGACCAGCAACAGGCTGCCGTGGACTATGCGGAAACCGTGCTGAAGGCGCTACAGCAGGTAGAGAACCATCTCGCGGCAGATCAACACTACCGGCAACGCAGCGAAGCGATGGCCCGCGCCGCCAAAGAGTCAAAACAGGCGGCTGCATTGGCACTATCCCGCTATCAGAGTGGATTGGTCGATATCCTCACCCTGCTCGATGCTCAGCAACGCGCCTATGATCGTCAGAGCAGCCACCTGCAATCGATCGCCGCACGCATCGACAATCGTATCCAGCTTCATCTGGCGCTGGGCGGCGACTACTGAGGAACCTCTGAATAAGTCTGGGCAAGATCAGTCGCTGCGATAGGGAAGACGCACCCGAAAGCGGGCACCATCACCCCCCTCACCATGCTCAATAACCAGCTCCCCCTCCACCGCCTTGACAAAGTGGACAATGGAGCTGAGCCCCTGACCGGTACCAAAATTCTTGGTGGTATAGCCGTTCTCCAGAATCCTCTCCATCTCCGCCTCATCCTTGAAACCGATACCGTTATCCTCCACCACAACCTCGAACTGGCGTTCATTGTAGGGAAGAATATGGAGCCGGATCCGTTTCTCAAAAGTACTCTTACCATAGGTATCCAGCTCATGCACATGACGATCCCCAACAGCCTCTGATGCATTCTTCAACAGATTGATCACCACCTGCTGCAGCGGGTTCTTGGGCAGATAGGCTGAAGGCAGCCCATAGGCCACCTCATGCATGAAATCGATCTTTGACTTATCCATCCGTCCCTTCATGATCGAGACCGCCACCTCAACCGCCTGGGACAGCATGAACTCACTGCGGGCAAACGGATCCTGAGCCACAAAGTTACGTTGTGCATCAAGAATCTCCACCAGATGGTGGATCGCATCCACCGCACCCAGCAGCTCTTCGGAAAAGTAGCTCTGCTGAACCTGCTCGATCAATTCACCCACCTGACCAATCGAGAGCTTCTCCTCCTCCCCCCGCTCTATCCTCTGCTGCTGATCCTTGAGCAACTCAATCAATTTGCTTAACAGGATCTCCCCGGAGGAGAGGTGCTGCAGATAGGTATTGAGCCCTACCGCAACATTGCCGATATTATGAAACAGGTGCGATCCCATCTCGGCAATACCCCGATGGTAGGCGGCATCCATCTCATTGGTTGATACCGACTCTCTCAACTGATCCTTTTGCTGTTTCAGCAACAGATGGGTGCGCACCCGCGTCTTCAGCAGCGGAGGATTGATCGGCTTGGTGATGTAATCAACCGCTCCCAGCGCAAAGCCCCGCGCCTCATCCTCGGTCTCACGCTTGGCGGTAAGAAAGATCACCGGGATATCCCGCGTCTCCTCACTGGCCTTGAGTCGCTCACACACCTCATAACCATCCATCTCCGGCATCATGATATCGAGCAGAACCAGATCAGGCTGCTGCTGCTCGACCACCTTCAGCGCCATCGTCCCACTGATCGCCCCCAACATCTGGTACTGGTCTGACAGCAGCCCATTGACCACATCCAGATTGGCCGGCGTATCATCGACAACCAATACCTTGGGCATCCTGTCCTTCTCTGCTTCACTCACCCTGCCAATTCCCCTGCTCCAGCCACTCCAGCACCTTCTCGATCACCTTGCCTGCCTGATCAAAATCATATTGTTGCAATGCTACCTCAACTTGCAGCAGTCGATCACGCAATTCCCCCGGTTGCAGGGTTGCCAGCAGCTTTGCAAGATGCTGCTGTGCAACCATCTCATACCCCGCAATCTGCTGCCCCAACACTTGCAGCGACTCCACCACCACTCCAATATCCTCAACCATCTCCACCGGCTCTTCCGGTGACCACTCCAGCAGGGCACGCACCTCAACCAATACCCGCTCCAGCTCTTTCATTCCCTGTTGCAGGGAATCGGCATCCAGCCCCCCTTCACTCTTGAGACGGGACTCCAACTGCTGTGCCAGCTGCTGCAACGATTCCGCCCCAATGGTTCCCGCCAACCCTTTCAGGCTATGTAAAAGACGTGCCGCATCCTCTACTGCCCGCTCCTCCAGCAGTGAAGCAACCCGCTCCATCACCCCGGTCTGATCCCGCTCAAAGGTGGCCAACACCTTCCTGTAAATGCGTGCCACCCCACCAGCTCGCTGCATCCCTCTCTGCTGATCGATAGCAATGGTTTCAACAGTCCCGACAGAGGCGGCCATCACTTCCACCTCCACAGAGCGTTGCCGATGTTCTGCCCTCGGCCTGATCCACTGTTTCAGGGTGCTGTAGAGGTTGTGGGGTTCAATCGGCTTGGCAATATGATCATTCATCCCAGCTGCCAGCGCCGCCTCCCGATCCTGTGTCATCGCATTGGCGGTCATTGCAATTACAGGAAGCTCCTGCAGTGCCTCAATCTGCCGTATCCGACGAGCCGCCTCATAACCATCCATCACCGACATCTGGATATCCATCAGCACCGCATCATAGATCTCGCCCCTTTCGGCAACCTGCTGAAGACGCTGCAACGCCTCGGCACCATTGTTGACCACCTCCACCTCAAAGCCACCCAACTGCAATAGTTCAACCCCCACCTCTTGATTGACCTCGTTATCCTCCACCAACAGAATTTTTGCCCCCTGCAGATGGGAGACCAGATCAATACCGGGGATACTCTCATGCTGCCCATGCCCTTCACTCAACGGTGCCCCCAATATCGCCTCTGCCACCGCATCACAGAGCGAGAGCGGGTTAATCGGCTTGCTGAGGAGGCTGTCGATATCCATCCCTCGTCCCATACGGGCCAGTGCCTCATGGTCATGACTCCCCATCAACACTACAGCAGGCCGCGACTGCAGCTGTGACAGCCACGCTCTCTCCTCCTGCTGAATCAATGAAGCCTCCAGCAACCACAGTGAACAAGAGGAGTCCTCCCCAATCTGCTGCAACGCCTCCACAGAGCAGCACAGGATCAGCTCAAATCCCATCGCCATTGCCATCTGCTGCAGAATCTCGCCACTCACCTTGCTGGGATCCAGCGCCACCATCTTCAGCCCCTGCAGCGATTCCGGCAATTGAGGCAGATATTCCAGCTGCTCCTCTGCTACCGGGAACTGGACGGTAAAGTGGAAGCTACTCCCCTCTCCCAGCACACTCTCTACCCAGATATCGCCCCACATCGCCTCCACCAGCTGCTTGCTGATGGTCAATCCCAGACCCGTTCCACCATATTTACGGGTGGTAGAGCCATCTGCCTGGGTAAACGGAGTAAAGAGGTTATCAACCTGATCGGGAGACATCCCGATCCCCTGATCACTCACCGAGAAGTGGAGCACCACCCGCCCCTCCGGCAGCAGCTCCATCTCCTCCTCATCCAGAGCAACACGCACTACCAGCTCCCCCTGCTCGGTAAACTTGACTGCATTGTTGAGCAGATTGATCAACACCTGTCCCAGGCGCAGCGGATCACCAACCAGACTGTTGGGCACCGCCGGGTCAACCATGAACAGTACCGCCAGCCCCTTCTCCCGACTATTCACACTGATCACCTCGATCAGGTTATCCATCACCTCATCCAGGCGGAACGGGATCTCCTCCATATCCATCCTGCCCGCCTCAATCTTGGAGAAGTCAAGGATGTCGTTGATGATCTGCAGCAGCGCATTGGCGGCATTGTGGATACGGGTTACATAGCCACGCTGACGATAGTCCAGATCGGTCTGCAGCGCCAGATATCCCATGCCGATGATGGCGTTCATCGGAGTACGAATCTCATGGCTCATGTTGGCGAGAAAATCACTCTTGAAGCGGTTGGCCTCCTCGGCATCCTGTCGTGCCGATTCCGCCTCCAGCGCCGTCTGTTGCAACTCCATCTCCATCTCGATACGGGCGGTGATATCACGAAATACCGCCACCGAGCCGATCACCTCTCCCTCTTCCAGCAGCGGCGTAGCATTGAAGGAGACCGGCAGCAGCGTACCATCCTTGCGCATAAACCAGTCATTCTCGATATGGTAACTCTCACCACTGGCAATCGCCCGATGGACCGGACACTTCTCTTCCGGCATGCCTCCCCCCTCCTGATGAGAGTGGATCTTCTGGTGAATGTTCTTTCCTGACAGCTCCTCCTCGCAATACCCCAATATCTCCAGCGCAGCCGGATTGATGAATGAGACCATCCCGTTCCTGTCAAGCGCATACATACCATTCTGCATCTGTCCGGTAAGCTGGTTGAGGAAGTGCTCCTTGCGCACAATCTCCCGTCGGTTCTTCTCCTCTACCTCCACACTTTCACTCAGGGTCTGCTGCATCAACCACATCGCCCGCATCAGACGGCCAATCTCTCCATGCTGATAGAGGGGGACATCCTGATTGAGATCTCCCTCACCGATCTGCTCCAGAATGGTAATGCCACGCTGCATACCCCGGACCGTCTCCCGCACCAGCAGTGTTGCCGTCAGCACTGCAATCAATACCGAGACCAGCAGTAACAGCACCTCCAGTGCCCGATACCACTGCTGCTGATAGAAGCGATGCTGCAACCGATCACGATAGACCTCTCCCATCTCGGTACCCATCTGGATCAACAGGGAGATCGGTTCAGTCAATTCAACCAGCAACTGTTCAGAGTGATCCCTCTCCATTCCCTCTTCATACCCAAAAACCTCCCAGAAGAGCAGATCCTCGCTTTGCTGGATCGCATTGAACATCTCAAACAGACGGGAATCGGCCTGTGGTCCCTGCAATCCCCCCGCAGTAATCTCCCGTTCAATACGTCCCTCCAGCTGCGTAAAGGCACGCCTCATCAATGGCAACTGCTGACGGATCTTCCCCAACAGCTCCTCCAGTTCATGCAGCTCATCCGGGCGCTGGTTATAGAGATAGACCATATACTCGGCAGAAAACGCCCCCAGCAGTCCAAGATCCTCCACCATCTGAGGAATTTGATAGGTGATGATCTCCCCCATATTGGGGAAGAGCCCATCATGCTGGTTCAACTGAAACAGTACCCACAGCAGATACTTGATCAGGTCACTCTGACTGTCGAAATAGTGGCGCATCTCATCATGCGCCTCCATCTCCTCGGGCAGGGTCAGTTGTCCCCACAAGAGATCAATCCTCTGCAGCGCCTCCTCACTGATGGAATATTGCGCCAGCGCTACCACCTGTTGATCAATACGCCTGGAAAGTGCCTCAATCTGCAGCTGCTGCTGGGGGTCTCTTTCTGCCACCGGGACATGGAGCCATATATTGCTCAGACCGCGATGCTCAACAATCGACTCCACCAGCAACAGCAATGGAGTGATGGCGCGGGCCTGCTTCAACTGCCACTCCAGGCGCTCAATATCACGACTCTTCTCCATCACGTCCAGTGTGGCAAAGATCAAAATGGGAAAAATCAGCGCCGCGCCCGCCAGAGAGAGCCTTCCTGAAAACCCTCTCAACCAGTCATTCCAACCGCGCTTTGGCCCTATTGATTTCATGATGCCTGTTGATGCCCCTTCTTCCACGTCTGAATAGAAGAGAGATAAAAGCATCGACCTTAGCGCCTCCTGCCGGGACTGTCCATCTGCAATTTATCCAGTGAATACAGAGAGATTACTGATACATCCCGTAAAAACCGTACTCTTGTCCCCTTTCAAGATAACTCCCCTTTCAAGATAACCTTCATTACTCTTTTTAACGCTCGCTTTTGTTAGTATGGAGCTCTCCTCCAGCTTCCCGACAAACCACCTATTTCACTCATGAACCGACTGATCCGCATCCTGCTCCCCATCATTGTACTGGGAAGCAGTTTTGCCGCCAGCAAGGTGCTGCTGACCACCGCCCCCAAGGCCGAACGCAAACCACCCAAGCCGGTGATGCCTCTGGTCGAGGTGGTCGAGGTTCACCCCATCAACTATCCAATCCGACTTCGCAGTCGTGGCACCATCGCCCCACAGACACAGGGAGAGCTGGTAGCAGAGATCGCTGGACGCATCACCGCCACCTCTTCCCACTTCAAGCCCGGAGGCAGCTTTGAGTCAGGAGAGGTACTGGTTACCCTCGATGCAGACGACTATCGCCACGCCATCACCATTGCCCGCGCCGATCTGGCACAGGCCGAACTGACGCTGGAGAAGACCCGTGCCGAGGCGGCACAGGCGGAGGCCAACTGGAAACAGATGGCGCTGACCACCACACCTACCGCCCTGACCCTGCACCGCCCTCAACTGGCGCAGGCAGAGGCCACACTGGCAGCGGCCAAGGCGCGGCTGGCTCAGGCAAAACGGGATCTGAAGCGCACCAAAATCATCGCCCCCTACCGTGGGAGGCTGCTGGAGAAGCGGGCTGATCTGGGGCAGTTCATCACTCGCGGCACTCCGCTGGCAACCCTCTACGCCACCGATCTGGCCGAAGTGAGGCTGCCAATCACCGATCGCCAATCCCGTTTCCTGCCTCTGCCCGAGTCGGGGCATCACCCCAAGGTGACACTGCGTACCGCCACCGGTAGTGGTGAACAGCAGTGGAACGGCACCATTGTGCGCAGTGAGGCAACCATCGATCCCCGCACCCATCAGCTCTATGTGGTCGCCCAGATCAAGGATCCCTATACCCCAACCCTCAATGGAGAGGCGTTGAAGATCGGCCAGTTTGTCACTGCAGAGATTGAGGGTCAGACGCTGCAACAGGTCTACCGGGTACCCCGGGTTGCGGTACGCAACGGCAATCAGATACTGGTGGTTGATCAGCAGAGCAAGATTGCACACCGTACCCTGGAGATCATCTGGCAGCAGACCGACCAGCTGATCGCCTCTGCCGGGCTGGAGCCGGGGGATCAGGTGGTCACCACCGCCCTCCCCTATGCCCCCAGCGGCATGCAGGTGAAGGTGAGTGAGTAGGGGAGCGCTGGCCCACAGCGGCATCATCAGCTGGTTTGCCCGCAATGAGGTGGCCGCCAACCTGCTGATGGCCTTCATCATTCTGGTGGGGCTCTGGTCACTCTATGAACGCATCATTCTGGAGGTCTTCCCCCAGTTTGAACGAGACCAGGTCAATATCGCCGCTGCCTATCGCGGAGCCAGTCCGGCCGAGGTAGAGAAGGCGGTGCTGTTCCGTATTGAGGATGCCATTGCCGGGCTCGACGGTATCACCGATATCTACTCCACCGCCTTCGAAGATGCCGGGGTGGTAATGGTAGAGACCGAATACGGCAAGGCACGGGAGCTGATCGATGATATCAAGGGAAAGGTGGATGCAATCACCACCTTCCCCAACGACGTGGAGCGCCCCACCTACTCCATTCAACAGTTTCGTCGTCAGGCGATTAGCGTGGTGGTCTCCGGTGAACTTTCAGAGCGGGAGCTACACCAGCTCGGAGACCGGGTACTGGATGACCTGATCGCCCTGCCCGATGTCAATCTGGCAGAGCGGGTTGGGGTGCGCCCACTGGAGATTCAGATTGAGGTCAACGAGGACACCCTCGCCCGCCATGCTCTCACCTTTGACGAGGTGGTAAAGGCAATTCAGAACCACTCCACCGATCTCCCCGCCGGTACGCTGAAGAGCCACAACAGCGAGATCGTGTTGCGTACACAGGGACAACGTTATGGAGGGACCGAGTTCTCCGAGATCCCGGTACGCGCCTACCCTGATGGATCCCAGTTGACCTTGGGGGAGATCGCCACCATCCATGACGGCTTTGAGGAGAATCCACTCTTCTCCGAGTTCAATGGACGCCCTGCTGTCATCATTGATGTCTTCCGCACCGGACAACAGAGTGTGCTTGATGTGAGCCGTGCGGTACGCAACTATATTGCCGAGAGCAGAGAGACCATGCCTGCCGGGATTGAGCTGGGATACTGGCGGGATCGTGCCCGTATCGTGCAGCTGCGTCTCAATACGCTGGTCAACAGCGCCTGGCAGGGTGGCCTGCTGGTCTTCCTCTGCCTTACTCTGTTCCTGCGACTATCGGTCGCCTTCTGGGTCTGTGTCGGCATCCCGATCAGCTTTCTCGGCACTCTGGCGCTGCTCCCCGATATCGGCATCAGCCTCAACATCATCAGCCTCTTCGCCTTCATTCTGGTACTTGGCATCGTGGTCGATGACGCCATCATCACCGGTGAGAACATCTACTCCCATCTGCAGCGGGCAGAGTCTTCTATTGATGCAGCAATTCAAGGCACCCGTGAGGTAGCGGTACCGGTCACCTTTGGCCTGCTGACCACTCTGGCCGCCTTTCTGCCACTGTTTTTTATCGAGGGGCGGCGCGGCTCCCTGTTTTCCCAGATCCCGATGGTGATCGTACCGGTACTGCTCTTCTCCTGGATTGAATCGAAGCTGATTCTCCCGGCACACCTGCGCCATATCCGGCTCCGTCATCAACACGCCCCCGGACTATTGACCCGCATCCAGCATCGCATTGCCGACGGGCTGGAGGAGGCAATTGCACGCCTCTACCAGCCACTGCTGGGGAGGGCGCTCCATAACCGCTATCTCACCATCGCCCTCTTTATCGGTATTACCGTCATCATCGTCAGCTATGTGGCAAGCGGGCGCTACGGCTTCAGCTTCTTCCCCCGGGTCGCTACCGAGACCGCACGCGCCACGCTGGTGATGCAGCCCGGCACTCCGGCCCATATCACCGAGAAACGCATCCGTGAGATGGCCGCCGTAGCCCACCAGCTGCAGCAGAAACATACTGACCCAACAACCGGACAGTCCATTGTCCGCAATGTACTGATCAGCGTTGGCTGGAAGGCGGGCAATACCCACGGCCGTGACAAGGCGGGAAAATCGGAGGTGGGTCAGGTGAGCCTGGAGCTGATCCCGCCGGAAGAGCGTACATTGAAGATCACCACCAAACAGCTGGTGGCACAGTGGCGCAAACAGATTGGCTCCATCCCCGGATCACAGGAGCTCAAATTCCGCGCAGAGATCGGGCGTGGTGGCAACCCCATCGATGTACAGCTCACCGGAGATGATTTCTCCGTACTGGGTACGGCTGCCGCCCGTGTTCGCCAGCGGTTGGCCGAATATCCCGGCCTGTTTGATATTCAGGACAACTTCGAACGCGGCAAGCCGGAGGTGCGGCTAACGCTGAAGCCGGAGGCGCAGCAACTGGGCATCACCACTCAGGATCTGGGACGCCAGGTACGACAGGCCTTCTTTGGCGCCGAGGTACAGCGAGTACAGCGGGGACGGGATGATGTACGGGTGATCGTGCGCTATCCACGCGAGCAGCGCAGCTCTCTCGATACCCTGGAGACCATGCGCATCCGTAGCGCAGACGGCACTGAAGTACCAATTGGCAATGTCGCTGAATTCACCCACGGCCGCTCCTTCTCCGAGATCACCCGTATTGATCGCAAGCGGGCGATCAACATCACTGCCGATCTTGACAAGAAGAAGGTGGATACCAATCAGATTCGCCGTGATCTGGAACCCTTCCTCAAGCAGCTGGAGCAGGCCTACCCCGGCCTGAAGACCAGCTTTGAGGGGGAGATGAAAGAGCAGGAGCGCTCCTTCGGCAGCCTCTTCTACGGTACCCTGCTCGCCTTTGCCGCAATCTATGCGCTGCTGGCCATTCCGCTACAGTCATGGAGCCAGCCGGTACTGGTGATGATGGTGATTCCATTCAGCATTGTCGGTGCCCTGCTTGGTCATATGGCGATGGGGCTCAATCTCAGCATTGTCAGCATCATGGGAATGCTGGCACTGGCGGGGGTTGTAGTCAACGACAGCCTGATTCTGGTGGAGTGGATCAATCGCAAGCGCCGTGACGGGATGGCGCTGGTAGAGGCGGTCAGCAGCGCCGGCGTGGCCCGCTTTCGGCCGATTCTACTGACCTCTCTCACCACCTTCTTTGGTCTCACCCCACTGATGCTGGAGAAGAGTACCCAGGCACAGTTCCTGATTCCGATGGCGGTCTCTCTCGGCTTCGGCATTCTCTATGCAACCCTGATCAGCCTGATCCTGATCCCATCCGGATACCTGATCCTGAAGGATATTCAGGGGACAAAATAAAAAAAGGGTGAGACCGCTTGGCAGCCCCACCCTTTTCCCTCCAACCAACAACCGTCAGAAGCGGAAGTTGGCCTTGATCCAGATGCTGCGTCCCGGCTCGTTGACCTGAGCCGTATTCCCAAAGGTATCAGAAGGGTTCAGATGGTCTGCATAGGTTCTGTCGAACAAATTATCCACACCAATCTTCAATTCGGCATCCCCCTGCAGCGGACGTGCACCATAGAGATCAATCACACCATACCCACCGGTTTCACCCACATCAATTCCATTAGCCGTATCGACCCGGTCCTGTCTGTCGGCAAAACGGAGGCGACTGCCGAGATCCCACTCACCCATTACATAGTCAAGAGCAACCGATCCATTCAACGGAGCAATCTGGCCAATCGCCCTGGAATCGGTATCATTGGTGGCATGCACATAGGCGAGGTTTGCCGTCAGTGAGAGGTTTTCCGTGAGATCACGACTGGTTCCGGCCTCATAGCCCCAGAAAGAGGCATCAACATTCTTGTACAGATCGGTCGTATTGCTATTCACCGTGGCCTGATACTTCAGAATATAGTCACTGACATCATTGTAGTAGAGGCTGCCATTCCAATCCCAACCGGATGCGTTACCCTCTGCACCGAACTCAATCTGATGGTGTTTTTCTGGATCCAGACCGGGATTACCAATCATGTTCCATTGGGACATCATCTTGCGATTGGCACTGAAGCGTTCGGTAGCATCTGCAGTACGCACACTGCGGCTCAACGCAACATAGACATTTGAACCATCCTCCTGCTTGCGACTCCAGTTCAAGAAACCACCCAGATTATGCTCTTCATCCGCATTGGCTGCAGTCAAACCATATGCATCGGTATAGGCACTGTCTGCAGTTTTTGAATTTACACTGATACCGGCCTTGTCTGCATGGGGATCTACATAGTCATAACGCAGGCCATAAGCAACGCTGTCCTTTTCATTCAGTGAACGCTCTGCCTCCGCGAATACCCCTCGCTGATCAATATGGGCATCCGGCCAACCATAGCTGGACGCCGTAGTCGCAACCTGGGCACCACTGTCGGCATACAGAACTGAATCACGATTCTGATTCTTGAAATCAACACCCAGCTTCCACTCTGTCCCGCCCAGTTGCATGGATTTACTCAGCTTTCCTCCAACCGTGTCGGAGTTTGTAACATGACGCATCGCCATACTACCGACGCTACGCAGCGTGTAGTTATCCATATCATGATCAACCTGGGTGCTATACAGTTCTGCCTCAACCTCACCACGGTATTTGATACGGATCGCATCATTCACCGTCTCCGGGGTATCCATTCCTGACCCTGCAAACAGCACATCCTCCTCCCGGTTGTGCTCCAGACCCACCTCAAGCTGCCCCCCCCGGGAAACCTCAAAACCTGCAGTTACTGTGGCATGGCGGTTCTTGAAACCGGAACGAACCGATGTACCATCGCCATCCTCATAGTCATCCGCATCGGCGACAACCCCCCCCATACGAATAAAACCTTGATCCGTTCCGAAGGTTCCATCTGCGTAGACCTTCTTGAAGCTGCCGTTATCCTTGAGGCTGACACCAGCCTTGCCCTGCCTCTCTCCTGCCTCAAGTGGCTGGGTCTCACGATCGAACAGCACCGTTGCACCCGGTGCACCCGCACCATAAATCACACTCTGTCCACCCTTGATAATGGTGACCTTGTCATAGGTCTCCAGTGCTGCATAGGAGCTGGGGGGATCCATTCGGTTAGGGCAACCGCCGTGCAGAAAGGCACCATCCAGCACAATATTGAGGCGTTGCTGGTGCTGACCACGGATGTGGGGATCAAAACCATGCCCCCCCTTGTGGCGTACCGAAATACCGTTGATATTCTTCAACAGCTCACCACCATCGGCAGTGGCTCCCAACCCCGAGAGCTCTTCGGCATCCAGCGGACCTCCTGCCAGTGCCTTGCTGGATGAGACCGGGGCCGCCCCCTCGACCAGAATCTCTGCCATCACACGGCCATCGGCTTGTGCAAGCTGTCCATGAATGGCAAGTAGAATCGCCATACTGAGTGTAGTTTTCTTCATTACATTTTCCTTAACATGGTTAACAACAAGATCTCGACGACTCCTGAATCGAGATCACCTGGGAGATTGGGTGGCAAATGCCAGTCGGTTGATTCCACTGGCACGTACGATTGAAAGTAGTTGGGCAACGGATTCATAATCGGTCCCGGCATCGGCACCGATCCTCACCACCAGCTCTGGACTCTCCTCCAGAGCACTCTTCAACTGATTGATCAGTTGTACATGGCTGGTTACCGCTCCCTTGAAATAGAGTTGACTGCCTTCATCCAGGGTCAGGTCAATCACCACCGGATCACTGTCTGCCTCCGCACTGGCCCTGGGCAGATCCACCCGGATCGACTGGGAGAACATCGGAGCAACAATGATAAAGATCACCAGCAACACCAGCATCACATCCACCAATGGGGTGACATTGATCTCGGAGAGTGGGGTCTCATGATCTCCACTATTGAGCGATGCGGCCATGTTCCCCTCCTTCACTGAAGAGGATGGCATCACACATCTCTCGCAAATTTCCTGCAGTCATACTGCTGATACGGCGCAACCAGCGCACCAGGAGATTGTAGGCAGCCGCCGCAGGGATGGCCGCAAACAGTCCAACTGCGGTAGCAACCAACGCCTCGGAGACCGGACCAGCCACCATATCCATCGTCAGCATGGCACTTCCGCCCAGTGATTGCAGTGCATGCATAATGCCCCAGACAGTACCCAACAGACCGATAAAGGGGGCAGAGCTACCAATGATTGCCAGGACAATCAGCCCATTCTCCAGATCAACCCGGCGCTCATCCAGATACTGGCCTGCACGACTTTCCAGTTCCACTTTACGCTGGTTACGATCATCGGTATGAGGCTGCAGCGCATAACGCGCCAGAAAGGGATAGCTGATAGCCTGAGGAGGCAGTAACTCAACCAGCGTGGGAGCTGAGATACCCTGCTCGGAGATCAGCAGATGACGCACCTCTTTTTCCCTCTTGAGAACAGTGCGGTAGTGGCTGATCTTGTAGACAATCACGCTCCACCCCGCAACGGAGAGGGCAATCAAGGTGATAAAGACAGCCCGGATTACCCAATCCGAATCTGCCCACCAGTGGGTCCATAACGAATCTTCCATTACCACCTCTCTCCTTTATTTAATGTCTGTTCTCTCTGTTTCATCTCAATCTTTATCCTCGCAAACGGAAGCGAATCGGTACCTCAACCTGACTGGCAACCGGCTGCCCTCCACGGCGAGCTGGGTGGAAATGCCATCTGGAAACCGTTCTTTTCGCCTCACGATCCAGCAGGCGATGACCGGAAGAGTGGAGAACCTTGATCACTGTCGGTTCACCCGCCACACTCACCTCCACCTGCAGGGTGACCACCCCCTCCATCCTCTTTCTGCGGGCCTTGAGTGGATATTTCGGCTTTCTGTTGTTCAGTTCTGAAGACTCATACACTGCATCCACAAAGGCTTCGGCTGCCGAGGCCACCGCTCCATCCCCCATTGGTGCGGTTTGAACATCCTGCTCAATCTCTTCCTCAGGCTCCAGCTCCCATGCCTCTGCTGCTTCAGTTGGGGGCTCTGCAACAGGCTCTGACTCTGGAAGTGGTTCCGGCTCAGGGATAGGCTCCGGCTCGGGGGTAGGCTCCGGCTCAGGGGTGAGCTCCGGCTCGGGGATGGGCTCCGGCTCAGGGGTAGGCTCCGGCTCAGGGGTGAGCTCCGGCTCGGGGTTGAGCTCCGGCTCTACCCCCCCAATACCTTCAGAAGGCAGTGCAAGCTCGCTCTGCTGCTCTACCAACACAACCATCTCAAATGGACTGATACTCTCAACCAGGCGTGCATCCACCTGCTCGGTCAGCAATACAGCAGCAAACGCTCCATGTACAACGATGGAGATCAGGGCCGCCACCAGCAACCGATAGTTGATCATTGATATCGAGGGCCAAACACTCATAGCAGAGTCACCACTCCATCAGCAGTGACAGCCGAACACTCCATCGACCCGCAACACAAGAGTCAGCAGGTATGCGGCACTGCACACCAGATATATTCACCATAACTGTTCATCTATTTAAATTGCACACAACACAACAGCAGCTCTTCCCAGCAGTGCTGGAAAGAGGCGCCGTTATCAATACAGCAGATTTAAATAGAGAGAGGGGGAGCCCGAATGGGCAGAGATTTCAACAGGGCATTGTAATAGTGCCCTTGTTCAACAGGGACAGATGCCCGGTACAGGAGATCCAGTGGTTCAATCAACGTCACTTCCGCAGAAATAGCCGTATCATCATCCCCTGATGCAGTGAGATTAAACAGACAGTATGGGCACTCAATCGGAGCCTTTAAGGGTTCAGATTCAGTAGTGGCCTCGGTCTCAACCCAGACAATCTGGTACCCCTGCATGGTACAGAGGACAGTAAAGAACCCATCCGGCTCTGGTTCTGTAGTGAACGCATGGAGTAGCGGTGAAAACAGCTGAAGCAACAGCACCAACAACAGCAGACGCGCCATTGAGATCTGATAAAGCTGTTGCCTGGGGCGCATTAACACCATCTACCTTTAACCCTTTACCAGCTTTTCTGTATTGCAGAAAGGTCTTTGGCGAGCGTCTCCGGGATATGGGGGGTGGAGAATATCGCATGCAGTTCCCCCTCTGGATTGAGCAGGAAGATGGTTGCCGAATGATTCACCAGATAGGCATCCTTGTACATCTCCGGCACCCCCTCTTCAGGGTCAAACACCAACTCTTTTCCATTGTGGTAATAGACCCGTTCATAAATGGCCCCCATATCAGCCACCAACCGATCCACCATCGCCTGCTCTGCTGTGACCCCCACAAACTTGGGATGATAGTAGCGCACATACTGATCTACAGCCTCCGGTGTGTCCTGCTGCGGATCAACCGAGATAAACACCACCTGTGGTGTTTCAACAACCTGCTCTGGCTGTTCCTCTATCTTGCGCATCATCTCTGCCAGAGTGAAGAGTTCCGTTGGGCAGACATCCGGGCAGCGGGTATAACCAAAAAAGAAGAGGCTCCAGCGCCCTTTCAGCTGCTGATTGGCAAAGCGCTGCTTGCCCTGCATCAACTCAAAAGAAATAATTTCCTTCGGCGGCTTTAATATCATGGCCGCCTCGGTTTTCGGGGGCTCCGAGGTACCGATACACCCTGTCAACAACACAACCACAGCCAGCAGAAACGTAACGCCTCTACTACCTGCTCCAAGTAGCCGGTTATCCATCGTATACAATCCTTGAATGAGGTGGGGTACCTCTACCCCACCGTCGATATGGTTCCTAGTGATTTCTAGTGTTGATGCATCATCTGATGTCCACCTTTCATCATCATCTTGCCCTTACGCACTGGAGTCATCACCTTCTGCTCGGAGCCATCACTGAAACGCAGGGTCAAATGGATACTGTCCCCCTCAACCGGCACCTTCTGCGGACCGATCATCATGATATGCCAACTGCCGGGCTTCAGCTCCAGTGAGCCATGTGCCGCCACCGGCATCTCCTTCTGCTGCACCATCTTCATCATTCCATCCGCCATCAGGGTACGGTGCAACTCCACCCGTGCAACCGGCAACGAGGTACTTACCCCAACCAGTGAAACATCTGATCCACTGTGGTTCTCCAGGGTCATAAAGGCAGCCAGTGCCGGGGCATTGGGTGGGGCTGCGCGTACCCAGGGATCATTGACCATAACTCCCATGGCCTTGACGGAAGAAGCGGCTGCCATCAGCAGCAATACACCCATTACACGATAAAAATTGGTTTTCATTATTCTGTTCTCTTACTAAAAAAATCGATTTCTGCAGCAGCATGATTCGCTGCCCCACAATACATAAAGCGTGGCCCATTTCTCCCAAAATGGGCCACACCAAAGTGTGTTGGTTTTTTTATAGAGATCAGGCGGGAGGACCGCGGATGAGGAAGGGGGGATAGTGCCGACTCTCAGGAGTCAGAGAGTGCCGACCATCCCACACCCCCTCGGTTTGAGGAAGCAGCACCTCAAACAGGGCAGTGTATGAGTCGATCCAACCACTGGCATTGGCATGCACGATACAGGTTGGACACTCATAGTAGCTGGACGGATTGGCCTCTGGCGGTGACGGTGTCTCATCAAAGGCGACAAAGACCGTCTTGTAGCCATAGGCGGTACAGATGGTGGTGGTGTAGCCGTCAACCGCATCGGTCGAGGCCACCGCATAATAGGGGACAATGGAGTGGAACAGGAAGGTGAAGACCCCCATCAACAGGATGGAGCGCCTGCGTTGCTGTCTTCTCTCTGTAGCCGTCGGGGCCTTCATTCCAATCTAATTCCAATGAGTAACCAATCGTTTGACCCCTCTATTTCAACAGGGAGAGTACCCCCTTGTCAAACCTCAATCCTTTTGATTTTGATATTACCTAAATCCTGCAAACCACTCGCAAATCAAGTAGAGAAAAGGCAGACTC
>CAYFOU010000027.1:0-18984 GCA_964344805.1 uncultured Piscirickettsiaceae bacterium
CAAGGTGTTGCCACCGGCGGATTTTGAATCCGCTGCGTCTACCAATTCCGCCACCTCGGCTCGGTCGCTGCGCATTATAGGGGGTGCGCAGTGATGATACAACGATAAAGTACTATTTTTAGTAGCTTCACTATCACTATTTCAGTATAATGCGTCGCAACTTTCAGGCCGTTCGTTGAACGGCTCTTTTTATTGTTATTTTTGGAGAACTCCAATGGCTGTACAGCAAAACAAAAAGACTCGTTCCAAGCGTGGCATGCGTCGTTCTCACGACTCACTGACTTCACCTTCTCTCTCTGTTGATGCTGAGACTGGTGAGACTCATCTGCGTCACCATGTGACCCCAGATGGCTACTACCGTGGCCGCAAGGTTGTAAATACCGGTTCTGAAGACTAATCACGAACCATTGATGGTTAGCTTTTGTCACCCCACACTAGACGAGTTGGGGTAATGACAACAACAATCTCCATTGATGCAATGGGCGGGGATTATGGCCTTGAGGTCACAATCCCCGCGTCACTTCAGGCGCTGGAGAAAAATCCTCGGTTGGAGCTGATTCTGGTCGGTTATGAGGAGCAGATCACCCCTTATCTGGCTCAGGCCGATACCTCTCTGAAACAGCGCATACAGGTTCAGCACGCCTCTCAGCAGGTGGGAATGGATGAATCTCCATCCAATGCGCTACGCAAAAAGAAAGACTCCTCAATGCGAGTCGCCCTCAATCTGGTGAAAGAGGGAAAGGCGGGGGCCTGTGTTAGTGCTGGTAATACCGGTGCGCTGATGGCTACCTCCCGCTTTGTGTTGAAGATGTTACCGGGCATTGACCGCCCCGCAATTTGCGGCATGCTCCCTACCGAGAAGGGGACCAGCTACATGCTGGATCTTGGCGCCAATGTGGATGCTACCCCGGAGAGCCTCTATCAATTTGCGGTGATGGGAGCCGAATTTGTCTCTGCAGTTGCCGGTATCGAAGATCCCTCCATCGGCCTACTCAATATTGGTGAGGAGGAGATTAAGGGGAACGAGATTGTTAAACAGGCCGCCGAAGTCATCTCCAATAGTGACCTTAACTATCATGGCTTTGTAGAGGGCGATGATATCTACAAGGGTACTGTCGATGTGGTGGTCTGTGATGGTTTTGTAGGCAATATTGCGCTCAAGGCGAGTGAAGGGCTGGCAAAGATGGTCAGCCACTATATCAAACGAGAATTTAAACGTAATCTGTTGACCAAACTGGCAGGGCTGATTGCCATGCCAGTGTTGAATGCATTCCGTGGTCGAATTGATCCACGCAATTATAATGGCGCCAGCCTGCTGGGACTGCGAGGGATTGTAGTTAAAAGTCATGGTGGGATCGATATGGTCGGTTTCCAGAATGCCATCCAGGTGGCGATTGCTGAGGTTGAACATGCGGTCCCTCAGAAGATTGATGCCCACCTGCACCGAACCTTTGTAGAGGGAAAAGGATGACCTATGCTCGAATTGTAGGCACTGGCGGGTATCTGCCAGAGGCGGTACGTACCAATGCTGATCTTGAGAAGATGATGGATACCTCCGATGAGTGGATCACCGCTCGTACCGGTATTCGCACGCGCCATATTGCTGCCGAAGGGGAGACCACCTGTGATCTCGCTGAACACGCCTCACGTCAGGCAATCGAGGCAGCGGGTGTGTCAATGGATGAAATCGATCTGATAGTGGTCGCCACCACCACCTCGGACAAGGTCTTCCCCAGCACCGCCTGTCTGTTGCAGCAGCGTCTCGATATTCATGGTTGTCCCGCCTTTGATGTGCAGGCGGTCTGTACCGGATTTATCTATGCGCTCTCGGTGGCTGACAACTTTGTACGTGCCGGTTCTGCCAAATGCGCACTGGTGGTGGGGGCAGAGACCATGTCCCGCATCATCGACTGGAGTGATCGCGGTACCGCGATCCTCTTTGGTGACGGTGCCGGTGCGGTGGTGCTGAAGGCCTCCGAGGAGCCCGGTATTCTCTCTACCCACATCCATGCGGATGGTAAGTATGAAGAGCTGCTGCATGTTCCTGCGGGCGGTATCTCCTCCGGTGTGGCCGGAGAAATCCCCTATATGGAGATGAAGGGGAATGAGGTTTTCAAAATGGCAGTCAATACGTTAGGTCGTATTGTTGATGAAACGCTTGATGCCAATAATATGGAGAAGCAGGATGTGGATTGGCTGGTACCTCACCAGGCCAATGTGCGCATTATTGCTGCTACCGCAAAGAAATTGAAGATGTCGATGGACCATGTGATTATGACCGTTCAGGATCACGGCAATACATCTGCGGCATCGGTCCCGCTGGCCCTCAATGAAGGGGTACGCAGTGGCAAGATCCAGCCGGGGCAGACCATCCTGATGGAGGCCTTTGGTGGCGGATTTACCTGGGGTTCGGCTCTCGCCAAGCTCTAATACAATCAGAATAAATAATCAGAGGTAACCTATGAAGCTAGCATTTGTTTTTCCCGGTCAGGGATCTCAGGCGGTGGGTATGCTGGGAGCTCTGGCAGAGCAATATCCTGTAGTCGGCGAGACTTTCACAGAGGCCTCCGACGCGCTTGGTTTCGATCTCTGGCAGATGGTTGCTGAAGGCCCTAAAGAGGCACTGAACCAGACCGTAAATACCCAGCCCGCAATGTTGACCGCAGGTGTTGCTGCCTGGCGTGTCTGGCAGCAGCAGGGTGGGGCTGCCCCTTCTGTAATGGCCGGTCATAGCTTGGGCGAGTACAGCGCACTGGTCTGTTCTGGTGCTCTCGATTTTGCTGATGCGGTCAAGCTGGTTGCCGAGCGTGGTCGTCTGATGCAGGAGGCGGTACCCGAGGGCGAGGGGGCCATGGCCGCTATTCTGGGGCTGGATGATGATCAGGTACGCAGTGTCTGTAGTGATGCGGCGCAAGGTGATGTGGTCGAGGCGGTCAACTTCAATGCCCCTGGTCAGGTGGTGATTGCCGGCAGTGCCGTAGCGATTGAACGTGCCACCGGATTGGCCAAGGAGGCGGGTGCCAAGCGTGCGTTGCCCCTGCCGGTCAGCGTCCCCTCCCACTCCTCTCTGATGCGTGAGGCGGCAGAGCGCTTCGGGGAGGCGATGGCACCGATTGTGATCAACCCACCCGAGATTCCGGTGATCAATAACGTCGATGTCTCTGCAGAGCTGGAGCCGGACAATATCCGTGGTTCACTGACACGCCAGCTCTACAATCCTGTACGCTGGGTGGAGACCATCCGCGAGACTCAACAAGCGTATCGAGAAGGGGATGAGGGCGGCCCCGCTGTTTGATCAGGCCAGCCTTGAGGCTGCACTGGAACTCACCAAAGGAGAAGAGAGTAATGAGTAATCTGGAAGGTAAAGTGGCACTGGTTACCGGAGCGAGCCGTGGTATTGGTCAGGCGGTTGCGTTGAAGCTGGGTCAGATGGGGGCTACCGTGGTCGGTACCGCCACCTCCGATGGTGGTGCCGAGAAGATTACCGAATATATGAAAGAGGCCGGTATTCAGGGACAGGGGATGAAGCTCGATGTCACCGATCCCGAGGCGATTGATGCCACCATCAAGCAGATTGCTGGCGAACATGGTGCAGTCACTGTATTGGTCAACAATGCTGGCATCACCCGTGACAACCTGCTGATGCGGATGAAGGAGGAGGAGTGGGGCGACATCATGGATACCAACCTCACCTCGATTTTCCGGGTCTCCAAGGCGTGTCTGCGTGGGATGATGAAGGCCCGTACCGGTCGTATCATCAGCATCACCTCGGTGGTTGGTGCGATGGGCAATGCCGGACAGACCAACTATGCGGCGGCCAAGGCCGGTGTAATGGGCTTCAGCAAGTCACTGGCGCGTGAGGTCGCCTCGCGCGGGGTAACCGTCAATACGGTAGCCCCCGGTTTTATCGATACCGATATGACCAAGGCACTGCCGGAGGAGCAGAAAGAGGCGCTCAAGGTGCAGATTCCGGCAGGAGATCTGGGGCAGCCGGAGGATATCGCCAATGCAGTCGGTTTCCTCGCTTCTGATGACTCCTCTTATGTCACCGGGCAGACGCTGCACGTCAATGGTGGCATGTACATGTAGTCAACCTGTAGTGGTATAATCCGGTTTTGCAGAAGCCCGGATCGTGGTAAAATGCGCGCCACTTCGAGCTTTTGTTATTTTAATTATTAGATAAATCGTAGAGGATACAAATGAGCGATATTCAAGCACAGATTACCAAGATCGTTGCAGAGCAGCTGGGCGTTGATGAGGGGGAAATCACCAACGAGTCGTCCTTTGTAGATGATCTGGGTGCGGACTCACTGGACACTGTTGAGCTGGTGATGGCGCTGGAGGAGGAGTTTGGTTGCGAGATTCCTGATGACGAGGCAGAGAAGATCACCACGGTTCAGCAGGCGATCGACTACGTCAACAAGGCAAACGGATAAGCTGTTCCGCAGATAGCCGTAATACACGATTATCACGGTGATGATTGAAAGCCGTACTTCTACTAAGAGGTACGGCTTTTTAAATGATTTTCATATCAAGGAATAAGACAGATGAAAGGTGACAGACGCGTTGTAGTAACCGGCTTGGGCATGGTCTCTCCAGTGGGTAATACCGTTACGGAGAGCTGGGAAAATATTCTTGCAGGCAAGAGTGGAGCCGGTCCGGTGCCTCACTTTGATGCGACTGAATTTCCTGTCACCTTCTCCTGTTCCGTAAAAGATACCTTCGATCCGCTGGAGTACCTGACCAAGAAGGATCTGCGCAAGATGGATAGCTTCATCCACTATGGTATGGCGGCAGGCATTCAGGCATTCCGCGATTCCGGTCTGGAAATCACCGAAGAGAATGCCGAACGCATTGGTGTCTCCATCGGTTCCGGTATCGGTGGTCTGCCCGGCATCGAGAAGGGGCGTGATGCACTGGTCAAAGGTGGTCCGCGCAAGGTCTCTCCCTTCTTTGTTCCCTCCAATATCATCAACATGGTTTCTGGTAACCTCTCGATCATGATCGGAGCCAAGGGGCCCAACACCTCCATCGTGACTGCCTGTAGTACCGCCACCCACAGTGTCGGTGATGCAGCACGTATGATCGTCTACGGAGATGCCGACGTAATGATTACTGGTGGTGCAGAGAATGCCACCTCTCCGGTGGGCCTCAGTGGTTTTGCCTCTGCCAAGGCACTCTCCACCCGTAATGATGATCCAGAGACTGCAAGTCGTCCGTGGGATGTGGATCGTGATGGCTTTGTACTCGGTGATGGTGCTGGTGTGGTGGTGTTGGAAGAGTACGAGCATGCCAAGGCGCGTGGTGCCACCATCTATGCCGAGGTGACTGGTTTTGGCATGAGTGGCGATGCCTACCACATGACCTCTCCATCTCCAGGTGGTGAGGGTGCATCTCGCTGCATGAACAGTGCGCTGGCCGATGCGGGCGTAAACTCGGATGAGATCCAGTATGTGAATGCACATGGTACCTCAACTCCAGCCGGTGATATTGCCGAGACCTCTGCAGTGAAAATGACCTTTGGTGACCACGCTTACAAGCTGGCGGTCAACTCCACCAAGTCGATGACCGGTCACCTGCTGGGTGCAGCTGGCGGCATTGAGGCAATCTTCACCATTTTAGCGATTCGCGATCAGGTCTCCCCACCGACCATCAATATCTTCAACCAGGATCCAGAATGTGATCTTGACTACGTTGCCAATAGTGCGCGTGAGATGACGATCGATACTGCCATCTCCAACTCCTTTGGGTTTGGCGGTACCAACGGTACACTCGTATTCAAAAAGATCTAAGTGGTCTATCAGATCGAGTTGGCTGCACAGGAGGTTGACCTACTCGTCCTCCATGCAGCCAACCCGCAGCGGTATCCCTACCTGCTTGAGAGCCATGCCCTGCAACCGGAGCAGCAAGGGTGGGATATCCTATTTGCCTTTCCACTCCAGACCCTGACCACAGAACAGGGAGAGCTGCTGCAACAGCTGGACCAGCAGTGGCAACAAAGCAACGACAATACGTCTGATAGCACACTGCCATTCCAGGGCGGCTGGTTCCTGTTCCTTGATTATGAATTGGCCCATGAGGTGGAGCCGGTGCTTTCCAGGGGGGCTGAGCACCCGCCGGTTTCACACAGCTTTGCAACTCGTATTCCGGCGGCACTGCTCTATAACCATCAACAGCAGCGGCTATTGCTGGTTGCTGAAGAGCCTCACTATCTGGAGAAAATCCAGCAGGATTGGGAGGCGCTGCAGCCTCTACCAGAACCTCTAGCCAAAGCTCCTGTCGATAGACTGGATGAGGAGTTTCCAGATCAGTTTCTCAACAGTGTTGAGCGGATCAAGCGCTACATCGTCGAAGGGGATGTATTTCAGGTCAACCTCTCGCGCCAGTGGCAGGCACAGCTGAAAGAAGGGATTCCTCCTTGGCAGATCTATCAACGGTTGCGAGAGGCCAATCCTGCACCGTTTGCTGGTCTGGTGGTACAGGGTGATCGGGCGATCATCAGCTCCTCACCGGAGCGGCTGGTACAGGTGAAAGAAGGCGTTGCAGAAACCCGTCCAATTGCCGGAACTCATCCCCGTGGCAAGAATGCAATTGAGGATCAACAACTCTCCAAACGGCTGCTGACCCACCCCAAGGAGCAGGCGGAGCACATCATGCTGATCGATCTGGAGCGTAATGATCTGGGGCGGGTCTGTACGCCGGGCAGTGTTGAGGTCAATGAGCTGATGGTGCTGGAGAGTTATGCCCATGTGCACCACATCGTCTCCAATGTGCGTGGACGATTGAGAGAGGGGATTACCCCCGGTGCGGTGATTCGTGCACTCTTTCCTGGGGGCACCATTACCGGCTGTCCCAAGGTGCGCTGCATGGAGATCATTGATGAGTTGGAGCAGACCCCACGAGGGGCCTATACCGGTAGCTTCGGCTATCTCAACCACGACGGTTCGATGGATCTCAATATCCTGATTCGTACCCTGATGATGGAAGAGGGAGAGGTCCGGTTGCGAGCCGGGGCGGGTATTGTTCATGACTCAATCCCCGAGAGAGAGCTGGCCGAGACTCGCGCCAAGGCGAAGGGGATGTTGGTGGCACTTGGAGTCGAGCCATGATACTGGTGAATGGCGAAGTGCAGGCGCAGCTTTCAGCAACGGATCGAGGGCTCCACTATGGGGATGGTTTGTTTGAGACCATTGCCATACACAATGGACAGCCAGAGTGGTGGGAACAACATATGGCACGATTGCGGTGTGGTGCCGAACGGTTGCAGTTGCCCACTCCCGATCCTCAACAACTCGAGCAAGAGGTGATGCAACTAATCGAGTGTTCCAATGGTGAGCGCCAGGTGCTGAAGATCCTCTACACCCGGGGCAGTGGAGGACGGGGCTACCGTTTCCCGGAAGAGGTCTCGCCAACCCGTATCCTCTCACTCAATCCATGGCCCTATGCCGATGAAGTAGTGCAACAGGCCGTTGAGCAGGGGATACGGCTGCACCTGTGTGATACCCGATTGGCAGAGCAACCTGCCCTGGCGGGCATCAAACACCTCAACCGTCTGGAACAGATTCTGGCACGAAATGAGTGGAGTGATCCCGGTATCAATGAAGGGGCGGTGATGAATGGTGCCGATCAGCTGATTGAGGGGACCATGAGCAACCTCTTCTTTGTAAAAGGGGGAGAGATCATCACCCCTGATCTGAGTGGGTGTGGGGTGGCCGGAGTGGTACGTGAAGTATTGATGGAGCAGCAAGCAGTTACCATTCGTCCGGTAGCGGTAACCGAATTGCCGGAAATGGATGAGGCCTTCTGCAGCAACAGCCTGATCCATATCTGGCCGATTTGCCAGATTGGAGAGGTCCATTTTGGCATGCCCGGAGCGGTTACCAAAGATTGTATTCGATATCTGAAGGGGGGATCATAGACGCCATGAAACAGGGAAAGTTCATCACCATTGAGGGATCAGAGGGGGTTGGCAAGACCACCAACATCAACCATATCTTGACACGGCTGAAACAGCATGGGATCGCGGTGGTGCAGACCCGCGAGCCGGGTGGAACCCCACTGGCCGAGGAGATTCGAGAGCTGCTGCTGGACCATCGTCATAACGGCATGTCGGATGATGCCGAGCTGATGCTGATGTTTGCCGCCCGCGCCGAACATCTGGCTCAGGTGATCCTGCCTGCACTGGAGGCGGGGAAGTGGGTGTTGTGTGACCGCTTTACCGATGCCAGCCACGCCTATCAGGGCGGTGGTCGCGGGATCAATGAGGATCGTATCAGTGCGCTGGAACACTGGGTGCAGCAGGGGCTGCAGCCGGACTTCACCCTGTTGCTCGATATTGATCCCGAGGTGGGGTTGGAACGGGCTGGTAAAAGGGGAGCACTGGACCGTTTTGAGACCGAAAAGCTGGAGTTCTTCCACCGGGTACGTCAGCGCTATCTGCAGCGTGCCGAACAGTTTCCTGAGCGCTTCCATGTGGTGGATGCGGGGCAGAAACTGGATCAGGTGCAGCAGGCAATTGACCAACAGCTGAGCCCCTTTATCAAACAATATGGATAACCTGCTCCCTTGGCAACAGCCGATCTGGGATCGACTGCAGCGCTCGATCCGGCAACAGCGAGTGCCTCATGCACTACTGCTGCACGGTCCTGCCGGTATTGGCAAGGGGGTGTTTGCACAGCAACTGGCGCAACGTCTGCTCTGTGCTGCACCTACCGAGAATGGCTTTGGGTGTGGTGCGTGCCCCTCCTGCAAACTGTTTGCGGCGGGAACCCATTCGGATCTGCTGACGCTGGAACCGGAAGAGGGGAAGAGCGTGTTGGTGGTCGATCAGGTGCGTGAGATGGTGGAGGTGTTTGGTTATACCCCGCAGATCGCAAGCAGGAAGGTGGTGGTGCTGCAGCCTGCCGAGAGCATGAACATCAACGCCGCCAACAGCCTGTTGAAGACGCTGGAAGAGCCACCGGGGGAGGCGGTGATGCTGCTGATCTCCCACAGCCCTGCGCAACTGCTGCCCACCATCCGCAGTCGCTGTCAGCAGGTCGCCTTTCCTCCGCCGACAGAGACGGAGAGTCTTGTCTGGTTGCAGCAGCAACTGGAGGCTGGTATCGACGCCCGGCAGGTATTGCTGTTGGCCGATGGTGCACCGCTGCGTGCACTCACACTCTCTGACCCGGAGCAGCTGCAACACTATCAACAGATGGAGCAGGAGCTGTTTGACCTGCTGCATGGGCGAGCCGATCCGATACGGGTCGCCTATCGCTGGAGTAGCAAGAAGCTCGATCCGGCGGTAACCCTGCGTTGGCTGCAGCAGTGGATTACGCTGTTGATCAAGGGGGGAGAGATGTCCGAACCGCTGGCAGCACTTTTTCAGCGGCTGCAGGGGGTGGACCGACGTCGCCTCTTCACCCTTTATGACAAGGTTACCGAGGCCGTCGCTCTCGCATCTACACCGGTGAACAAGGAGTTGCTGTTTGAGGGCATTCTATTGGAATGGAGTAGTTTTCGATGATTGATTCACACTGTCACCTTGATCGGCTCAAGCTGGAGGCCGATGAAACCCTCAACGATGCGCTGGAGCGTGCCGCAGAGCAGGGGGTAGAGGGCTTTCTCAATGTCTGTATTGATCTGCAGAACTATGATGATGTGGTTGCCATTGCCGACAGTGATGCGTGCATCTGGGCCTCGGTTGGGGTTCACCCCAATGAGATGGAGCAGAGCGATCCCACTGCGGACGATCTGCTGCAGCGGGCACAGCACCCGAAGGTGGTTGCGATTGGTGAGACCGGACTCGACTACCACTATATCACCGAAGAGGCGGATCTGCAGCGCCAGCGCGACCGTTTCCGTACCCATATTGATGTGGCTCATGAATGTAAAAAGCCGCTGATCATCCATACCCGTGAGGCGCAGGAGGACACCCTAAAGGTGATGAGAGAAGGGGATGCCGCTGGTTGTGGTGGGGTGATGCACTGTTTTACCGAGAGCTGGGAGATGGCCAGACAGGCGCTCGATCTGGGGTTCTATATCTCCTTCTCCGGCATCATCACCTTCAATAATGCGGCACCACTGCGGGAGGTGGTCAAACAGGTTCCCAAAGAGCGGCTGTTGATCGAGACTGATGCGCCTTATCTGGCACCGGTGCCACACCGGGGTAAACCGAACCAGCCCGCCTATGTACGGCAGGTGGCGGAGAAGGTGGCCGAGCTGCGTGGATGGAGTCTGGAAGAGGTGGAGGAGATTACCTCGGCCAACTTCAATACGCTATTTAACATAACGCAGTAGCAGGGAGTGTATACACTCTTCTATATCCATGATCCGATGTGCAGCTGGTGCTGGGGATTTGCCCCATGCTGGGAACAGTTGCAACAGCAACTACCGGATGCTGTAGAGGTGCGTTATCTGTTGGGAGGGTTGGCCCCGGATAGTGATCAGCCAATGGAGGCTTCAATGCAGCGCTTTCTGCAACAGACCTGGCGCAAGATTGAACAGCAGATCCCGTCTCGCAGGTTTAACCACCGTTTTTGGGAGCTGAATCAACCGCGTCGTTCCACCTATCCAGCCTGCAGAGCGGTGATTGCGGCCCGATCCATTGCACCGGAAAAAGAGTGCGCAATGGTTGAGGCGATCCAGCAGGGCTACTACCGTCGTGCACTCAATCCATCGGAGGAGCGTGTATTGGTACAACTGGCTGGAGAATTGGATCTGGATCAAGCCAGATTTAGAGAACAATTGCACGCAGAAGAGGTTGAAGCAGAATTGCAGCAGGAGATCGTGCAATCGCGGGGATTGGGTGCCGACAGCTTCCCATCTCTGGTGCTGCAACTGCAGAAGCAGTCCCCAATACCAATTGCAGTCGATTATCATGATCCACAACCGATGTTGGAAACGATAGAGAGCGTAGTAAACCGATGAGTGATTCAGTTGTGGTACATCGACGAGGGATCGGCCAGAAGATCGCCTATGGAATGGCACTCTTCAGCTATTGCTCCGCAATTGTCCTGACCTATATTCTGATTACCTACGATCAGGACCCCGGCACAGCAGACTCCATTATCGCCAGCATGATGGCAGGGATTGTCTTCTTGGGTGGGGTAGGTATCGTCTTGCATGTGGTTGGAAAGGCCAATCTGCCGGATCTGCGTATTCGCAGTGACAAGGAGCAGTAACGCGGTTTTATCTGGAGTGATTCTTCTGCTCAGCCTCGCCAATGGCTCCTTGCACCCACAGAAAAAACGCTGTTCTATAGACACCTTTTCAATAGAGAGAATCCTGTATACTCTCGCGGTTTTTCAGCATTGAACCACGAGATTTGCCATGGGTCGCAGACGCCGCAAACCACTACCCCAGGAGCCGATTGAGGCCACCATTGAATCCCTCTCCCATGATGGAAAGGGGATTGCCCACAATAAAGAGGGGAAGGTGATCTTCATCTCCGGTGCACTGCCGGGCGAGCAGGTGATGTTCAAGATGACCGGGCGTCGTCGCAGCTTTGACTCTGGTGAGGTGGTGGAGGTGCTCTCTGTCTCGGAGGATCGGGTTGAGCCGCCTTGCCCTCACTTCAATGGTTGTGGCGGCTGTTCACTACAGCAGATGGATCCACAGGCGCAGATCGCCTTCAAGCAGCAGAGCCTGCTCGACAACTTTGAGCGCATCGGCAAGGTGAAGCCGGAGACTGTCTTGCCTCCATTGACCGGCGTAGATCGTGGCTATCGGCGCAAGGCGCGTCTTGGAGTGCGTTATGTGCCGAAGAAGGGAGGTGCTCTGGTTGGCTTCCGGGAGAAGTCGAGTGGCTATCTGACGGTGATGGACTCCTGTCAGGTGCTGGTCCCCGCAGTGGGAGAGCGGATTGCCGATCTACGTGCATTGATCACCTCTCTGGAACAGTGCAACAAGATTGCACAGATCGAGGTGGCGTGTGATGACAGCCGTTGTCTGCTGGTATTCCGTAATCTGGAACCCCTCCCCGCAGGGGACCTGGAGAAGCTGGACCGGTTCGGCAAGACCCACGATCTCCATATCTATCTGCAGCCCAAGGGGCCGGATAGCGTAGTACCACTGAATCAAATGCATACCACCACACTGAGCTATCGACTGGATCAGTTTGAGCTCAATTATCGTTTTCTGCCGACCGATTTCACCCAGGTCAATGGGGAGATCAACCAGCGCATGGTGCCAATGGCGATAGAGATGCTGAAGCTGGAAGAGGGGGATGAAGTATTGGACCTCTTCTGTGGATTGGGCAACTTTACCTTGCCGATGGCCCGTCAGGCAGGCCATGTGGTGGGGGTAGAAGGGGATGAGGCACTGGTACAGCGTGCACGGGATAATGCTGCGCTGAATGCCATTGAAAATGCTGAGTTCTATGCAGTGGACCTGCAGGATGAAGAGACCGGTGGGGTGTGGCTCAATGATCGCTACAACAAGGTGCTACTCGATCCACCACGCAGTGGCGCGCTGGAGATTGTGCAGAAGATGGGGAAGATCAATCCGCAGCGGATTGTCTATGTCTCCTGTAATCCTGCAACGCTGGCACGTGATGCCGATGAACTGGTCAACAACCAAGGATACCAATTGGTCTCGGCAGGGGTAATGGATATGTTCCCCCATACCGCCCATGTGGAGTCGATTGCACTGTTTGTGAAAGAGGGGGGGTAAGAACGCCTCCTCACTTTTTCTGCGAGCGGACCTCCATGATCTGTTCAATCAACCTCTTTTTATTGTGCTGATTCTGGATACTGCCTTCTGAAAGCCCCACCTCTCGTGCCAGTTGCTGGATCTCAATGATATCCATATGGTTCAGTGCATATTCTGCAAATAGTTCTGAGGTTGAATGGTGAGAATTGCTGTCCATGGATGGTAGGCCCCCTGTGGTAAATATTGATATTCTGCAATCTATTATCAATGTTTTTCAGGTGACTCGCCTACGGTTGCCTACCAGAGCCTACAGAACCCTACGCAACTCCCTCTTGGTTAATCAAAATCAAGGGGGAGATGTTTTCAGTATTTACCCGAACAACTTATGCTGTGTCGATTACGCTGTTTTTTAGATGGCTACAAAACTCTTCCGAACCTCTACAAGAACACCAGTCGACTGATTTATGAAAACCGTGAGAGGTCTTCGCGATGATCTTCTCAATCAATTGATTGCGTGATGTTGGGTGGTTCTGATTGCTGCGGGCAGAAACCCCTACGCCATCGGCGATTTGCTTGATATGGGAAGTGTCCATGTGCTCGAGCGCAAAACGGGAGAGTAAGTCACTCAACTTGTCATCTTTTGTGTTGGCTTTACTTTTGCTCATACATGCACTCCGTTGAAAGGTCTATTTCCCTCCTATCTATTTATATAGACAGTGGGCGTGCATTAATAAAGATGCCAGCTAAAAGATTCTTGAAGGCGCCTTTCCTTAAGGAATCAGTACCAACTTGCCCAACATGTCGCCACGCTCAATCAACCGGTGGGCCTCTGCGGCCTGTTTCAGTGGCAACTCATGACTGATCTTGACCTGCAGTTTTCCCGCCTCAAATAGTGTCGTGCACTGCTCCAGAATTTCGGTCTGGTGTTCTCTCATGTCGTGCAGGTCAAACACGATCGGGGAGAGCATCAGCTCCTGACTGATGCGCAGGTTCTTCAGCCGAGCCGGTTTCCACTCCACCTCATCCGGAATCTGGATCAGGCTGACCACCTCACCGTAGTGGCGGGCTGCTTGCAACGAAGGGTTGAAGAGATCTCCGCCCACGGTATCGAAGACTACATTGACGCCACCAGCAATACTCCACTGCTGTACCGCCTCGACGAAATCCTCTTCCTTGTAGAGGATGGCACGATCTGCACCCAGCTTACGTACAAAATCGGCCTTTTCCGATGATCCCACCGTGGTACAGATTCGTGCACCGACATGAGCCGCCAGCTGTACTGCAAGATGACCGACACCACCGGCACCTCCATGGATCAGCACCTCATCCCCCTGATGCAGAGTGGCACGATCAAACAGCGACTCCCATGCGGTGATCAATGCCAGAGGGGCAGCAGCAGCCTCGGCAAAGGAGAGGTTGTTGGGCTTGTGAGCCACATAGCGTTCATCAATTACCGCAAATTCGGTGTAGTTGCCATCCAGACCACCCAGCCCACCATTGAAGTAGTAGACCTCGTCACCGGGTTGGAAGCGGCTGCAATTGTCACCAACCGCCTTGATGATACCGGCACCATCACAGCCGAGCACATGCTGCTCATGGTCGGGGAAGTAGGGGCCGCCCTTGCGCAGCTTGGTATCAACCGGATTGACACCAGCGGCCTTGATCTCGATCAGGAGTTGATGAGGTTCAGTGATCTTGGGGGCTGGAATCTCGTTCAGTTGTAGCTGTTCGACCCCGCCCGGGGTTGTCATGGTAATCGCTTTCATCCTCTGCTCCTTCAACCGTTAAATAGCGCTTATACAACTGCCTCCTGCCGTGCCCGACGTGACAACCGCAGGTAACGGGGATCGGTCGCTGCCAGTACACCGCCCAGTGACATGATCATCAACCCCATCCAGATCCACATGATGAAGGGCTTGTAGTAGACCCGCATCGCCCAGGCGTTGCTCCCCTTGATCGGTTCACCCATCGCCACGTAGAGATCACGGAACAGCCCCTCGTCAATCGAGGCCTCGGTCATCGGCATATTCTGCACGGTGTAGATACGCTTCTCCGGGTGCAGTGTAGCCACCTTGTCGCCACTCTCATCATAGACGTAGACCAGCCCCTGAGTGGAGATGTAGTTGGGCCCCTGGCGTTCCACCATCCCATCCAGGTGGAAGATATAGCCACCGGCCTCCTCCTTGCTACCGGGCTCCATGCGTACATCCTTCTCCACACTGAAGGCGTTGGAGAAGGCGACACCGAGGATAAAGACGCCGAGACCGGCATGGGCGATCAGCATCGCCACATGGCTGCGGGAGAGGCTATTACCCTTGCGGTTGCGGAGGATAAAGTCCTCCACCATGGTGGCGATGACCCAAACCGCAACGGCACTGCTGAGGCTGAGCTGGATCGAGGTCTCACCGAAGATCAGTACCGGTAGCACCGCACCAAACAGGGCCGAGGCGACCAGAACCCACTGCTCCCGCTTCACCACCCGATCGATGCGGTCCGCCTTCCAGCGAATCACCGCACTGATCCCCACCAGGAAGGACATCGGCAGCATGATCGGCACAAAGACCGCATCGAAGTAGGGAGGACCTACCGAGATCTTGCCCAGCCCCATCGCATCGAGAATCAGCGGGTAGAGGGTGCCGAGCAGTACCGTCAGGGTGGCGACCACCAGCAGTACGTTGTTGATCAGCAGCAGGGTCTCACGGGAGAAGCTCTCGAACTTGCCACCACCACTGATTGCTGGTGCGCGCCAGGCGTAGAGCGCCAGCGAGCTGCCGATCACGATACCGAGGAAGAAGAGGATAAAGACACCACGCGCTGGATCGGAGGCGAAGGCGTGGACCGAGACCAGTACCCCGGAACGGACCAGGAAGGTGCCGAGCAGGCTGAGGGAGAAGGTGAAGATCGCCAATAGCACGGTCCACACTTTGAAGGCACCGCGCTTCTCGGTCACGGCAAGAGAGTGGAGCAGGGCGGTTCCCATCAGCCATGGCATGAATGAGGCGTTCTCCACCGGATCCCAGAACCACCAGCCGCCCCAGCCCAGCTCGTAGTAGGCCCACCAGCTACCGATACCGATACCGAGGGTGAGGAAGACCCAGGCAGCCACGGTCCAGGGGCGTGACCAGCGTGCCCAAGTGGAGTCGAGGTGACCACCGATCAGTGCTGCAATCACAAAGGCGAAGGGGACTGCAAAACCGACATAGCCCATGTAGAGCATTGGCGGGTGGATCGCCAAGCCAGGGTCCTGTAGTAGTGGATTGAGGTCTCGTCCATCCAGTGGAACCGGCATCAGCCGGTCAAACGGGTTGGAGGTGAGCAGCAGGAAGAGAAGGAAGCCGATTCCGACCAGCCCCAGTACCGCCACCGCACGGGTGGTGAGGCTGAAGGGGAGGCTCTTGCTAAACCAGGTGACTGCTGCGCCCCAGAGCCCCAACATAAAGGTCCAGAGCAGCAGTGATCCTTCGTGACCGCCCCACACCGCGCTGATCTTGTAGATCAACGGAAGCTGAGTATTGGAGTGGCTGGCCACATATTTGACCGAGAAATCATCCATCACAAAGCTGACCGCCAGCAGTATGGTTGCCAGCAGCAGAAAGAGGAACTGGGCCTGTGCCGCAGGGCGGGCCACCGCCATCCAGTTGACGATGCCACGTTGGGCGCCGATCAGTGGAATGGTGCCCTGAATAATGGAGAGGGCGAGCGCCACCATCAGTGCAAAGTTGCCCAGTTCAGGAATCATTCTGAGGCTCCTGCTGCGGTGGCCTTCTCAGCAGCTTCAGCTGCTGCCTTTGCCTTGTTGGCCTCCATCATCCGCGCCTTGCCCTCTTCATGCCCCTTCCTCAGCGCCTCGGCAACCTCGGGCGGCATGTAGTTTTCATCATGTTTGGCCAGCACCTCGTCAGCGACAAAGATACCGTCATTCCCCAGTTTACCAAGTGCCACAATCCCTTGCCCCTCGCGGAACAGGTCGGGGAGGATGCCGGTATAGGCGATGGTCACCTTGTCGGCCTCATCGGTGACATCAAAGAAGACGGTCAGCCCCTGATCCCCTTCGCGTTTGACGCTACCGTTGGCGACCAGTCCACCGAGACGGAAGGTGTGCCCCTTCGGCGCCTCACCGGCCACCACCTGGGTCGGGCTGTAGAAGAGGTTAATGTTCTCGTTCAGTGCCTTCATCATCAGGGTCACTGCACCGGCCACACCGGCCACAATCAACAGAACCAGTAACAGTCGCTTTTGTCTTTTGGGTGTCATAACAGTAGGGTCTCTTTCTCTTATCCTTGATTGGACTCTTGTCGAATTCTTCGGGCAATGCCTTGACGTGCCTCACGTGCAGTACGCAGTGCCCCCATCAGGTTGAGCAGCAGGGTAACCAGTGCAATGCCATAGGAGGCCATCACATAGCCACTGTGGTCTCGAATATTGAGTGCCGCAATGGTGGAGGCGGTAACCACGGTCTGCGCTCCCTGCTGTGATACGTTTCCGGTCACGTGGGTGCCCCAGTGAGTGCGCAGTTCACGTGGCAGCGTACCGTTGAACTGCACCTCAACCTGACTGCTCTGGTCAGACACCTGAATACGGTGGAGGTTCCCCTCGGACTGGATCTCGTTGACCGTGCCACGGAACTGGATGTTTTCGTTGCCAGACACCAGCTCGGAGGGGGCGAGGATCGGTTCCACGGTGGTGGTTGCGCTGTGATACCCCACATAACCCACTGCCAGCAGCGGAATCAGCCAGTGCACAGGGCGGCTCTGAATTGCAGGCAGATTCTCCATCCAGCTGCCACGGGAATCCTGTTGCAGCGCAAGGCCACGCGCCCGTACCAGCGTAACCACAACAAAGAAGAGGGAGAGGGCGATCATCATTGTCAGCATCGAGGTGAGCATGGTCGCCTCCATCGAAGGCTTGGCGATCTTGGAGACGGTTGCTCCCTGATGCAGGGTGTTCCACCACTCCACCGAGAAGTGGATGATCGGGATATTGACCACCCCGACCAGTGCCAGCACCGCACTGGAGCGGGCCGCATTCTGCCGATCATCCATTGCCGCACGCAGCGCCATATAGCCGAAGTAGAGGAACAGCAGAATCAGTTCCGAGGTGAGGCGGGCATCCCACTGCCACCAGGTACCCCAGGTGGGTTTGCCCCAGATGGCTCCGGTCACCAGTGCGAGAAAGGTGAAGGCAGCCCCGATCGGGGCACAGGCGGCAGCAATGGTGTCGGCCAGTTTGATGCGCCAGATCAGGAAGATCGCCCCCGAGGTGGCCATGATCATGTAGATCATCATCGAGTTGGAGGCGGCCGGCACGTGCAGATAGATGATGCGATAGCTCTCCCCCTGTTCGGAGTGGGTGGGTGCCATGGCAAAACCGACATAGAGACCGAGAATCAGCAGCCCCAGTGAGGTGGCCGCCAGCCAGGGCAGCAGTCTGCCCGACATTTCATAGAAGTGTTTCGGTGAGGAGAAACGGTAGATAAATTGGGGTAGTTTCATACAGGAAGCTCGTACTAACTGATACTGATTCGGATCGAGGCGGCGGTCGCCAGTGGTGAAAGTGCCATGGTGAACAGCAGCAGTGCCCCCATCACATAGAGGTAACCATCGACCGGCAGCCCGGCCGCAGCCTCGTTGACCGCCAGTGCGCCAAAGATCAACACCGGGATATAGAGGGGGAGCACCAGCAGCGAGAGCAGTACACCGCCCCGTTTCAGCCCGACGGTCAGCCCCATGCCGATGGCGCCGACCAGACTGAGGATCGGAGTGCCCAGTGCCAGGGTGATTACCAGTGTCTTCATTGCCTCGAAGGGGAGAAACAACAACACCCCCAGCATCGGGGCGATAAACAATAGTGGCAGGCCGGTTACCAGCCAGTGGGCCAGAATCTTTGCCAACACCAGCACCGACAGTGGGTGGTGGCTCAGGGTGATCTGTTCCAGCGAACCATCCTCAAAGTCGGAGCGGAACATGCTGTCGAGCGAGAGCATCGCCGAGAGCAGGGCGGCGACCCAGATGATACCGGGGGCGATGGTCTCGAGCACCGAGGGGGTCGGCCCCACTCCGAGTGGGAAGAGGGTGACTACGATAATGAAGAAGAGCAGTGGATTGGCCAGTTCACCACGGTGGCGGAAGGCCAGTGTCAGGTCACGCTGAAGTACCCGTAGAAAGGCGTTGGTAAGGGTGTTGGAGCTACTATTCATGCGGCCTGTCGCTGGGCGTTGGTTGCCGCCTCTTCGAGGTTGAGGGCACGGTAGTGGTCGTCATCTCGCTTCAGGGGATGGTGCGTAGTGAGAATGATGATCCCTCCCTGAGCCACATGGTGGGTGAAGATCTCCTCCACCAGGGCGATTCCCTT
>CAYFOU010000027.1:18994-19795 GCA_964344805.1 uncultured Piscirickettsiaceae bacterium
AAACGGTTCGTCCAGAATCCAGACGGTGGCTTGAGTTGCCAGCAGCCGGGCCAGCGCTACGCGACGATTTTGACCGGCAGAGAGGTGACGACAGGGGACATCCTCATATCCCCGCAGTGACAGCCGGGCCAGAATATCGAAAAGATCATCGTCACTGGCGAGTGCCGACAGGGCCTGGGCAAAGTGGAGATTCTCCAACGCCGTCAGCTCCCCCTTGATCCCGTTGTGGTGGCCCAGATACGCCGCTTCGGCGTAGTAGTCGGCACGGTTTTCATGGATGTCGACACCGTTCCAGCGAATTTCACCCTGGCTGGGCAACGCCAGGCCACAGAGCAGTCGTAGCAGACTGGTCTTACCACAGCCGTTCCGCCCCTCGATCTGCAGAATACGACCGGTGGGGACGGTGAGGTCGAGATTGCTGAAGAGCAGGCGATTTCCACGCTCACACGCCAGGTTGACGGTGCTCAGCCCACTCGGAACCGTTATCGATCGGTTTTCAGCCGTCACTACTGTACTCCTCTCCTCCTTGAGGTGGCGGGTGAACCGCTCCTGGCTGTCAAAGAACCGGATTCTAGCACAGGATCGAAAGTACCTCTGTGTGATCTTTCCTCTTCCACCTCCTCGGGATGAGGGCTAGCCGGTCAGCGTCGGAAGGGGTTCCGCAGATCCTGTTGCAGAGCATTGAGCTGGGTGGCGATCTCATGAACCTTCTTGCGGATGTTGGCCATCTCGTCGTGGAGGTCGTTCTGGATCAGTTGCACACTCTGGGCCGATTTTCCCACCATGGTGTGGAGTTGCCCG
>CAYFOU010000028.1:0-19785 GCA_964344805.1 uncultured Piscirickettsiaceae bacterium
GGGGGGGGGACAACCCGACCATCATGACCATCTCATCCAGCTATCTTTTTCTCTTTTTCCCCGATTTTTTCTTTTTGTTTGGAACCTCTTTCCTCTTGTTGAGCTTTTTCTTCTTCAACACCTTCTTCGGCTTTCCTCTCTTCTGCTTGTGCTCGGATGTCGCCAGCACAAAGTCGATCTTGCGTTCATCAAGATCAACTCGTGCCACCTGCACCTTGAGGTGGTCCCCCAGGCGGAACTGATTGCCACGTTCCCCACTCAACTGGTGGCGCACCGGATCAAAATGGTAGTAGTCATTCTCCAGTGAAGAGATGTGGACCAGCCCATCGACAAAGATCTCATCCAGGGTCACAAAAATCCCGAACCCGGTGACTCCACTGACCACACCGCTGTAGCTCTCCCCTACATGGTCAAGCATGTACTCGCACTTGAGCCACTCGGTGGCATCCCGGGTCGCATCATCGGCACGTCGCTCGGTAGTGGAACACTGATCCCCGAGGCGGCACATCGCCTCCTTGTCATAACGGAAACTCTTGGCGCTCTCCCGATCCAGCAGATGGCCAATGGCCCGGTGGACCAGCAGGTCCGGGTAACGGCGAATCGGGGAGGTGAAATGAGCATAGTTGTCATGCGCCAGCCCGAAGTGGCCGACATTCTCCGGTGAGTAGACTGCACGATTGAGGCTGCGCAGCAACACCGTCTGGATCAGATTGAACTCGGGACGCCCCTTGGCTTGAAGCAGCACATTGGCGTAATCTCCCGGTCTCGGGGTATCTCCCCCCGCCAGCACCAACCCGAACTCACGCAGGAAGAGGCGCACCTCATCGAGGCGATCCGCCGCCGGGCGCTCATGGATGCGGTAGAGCGTCGCCATCTTGTTACGCCTCAGATAGCGTGCCGCACAGACATTGGCCGCAATCATGAACTCCTCGATCATCTTGTGCGCATCGTTGCGGATGGTGGGCACAATGCGGTCAATCTTCTTCTGCTCACCAAACAGAATCTGGGTCTCTACGGTATCGAAATCGATCGCACCACGATTGCTGCGTGATCCGACCAATACCTGATAGAGGTTGTGCAACTCCTGTAGCTGCGGCAGATAAGTACGGTACTGCCGGTCCAGCCCCTTGAAATCCCCCTCCAGCGCCTGTGCCACCTCATCGTAGATCATCCGCGCTGCCGAGTGCATCACCGCCCGGTGGAAGCGGGAGCGGGTCACCTTGCCTGATTCATCGATATTCATCTCACACACCATGCAGAGACGATCCACCTGCGGGTTGAGGGAGCAGAGGCCGTTGGAGAGCGACTCCGGCAGCATCGGCACCACATGGCCGGGGAAGTAGACGGAGTTGCCGCGCACCACCGCCTCCCGGTCCAGCGGGCTCTCCGGCTCTACATAGTGGGAGACGTCGGCAATCGCCACCAGCAGACGCCACCCCTTGGAGGTGCGACTGCAGTAGACCGCATCATCAAAATCGCGAGCATCACTGCCATCAATGGTGACCAGTGGCAACTTGCGAAAGTCCTTGCGCCCCTCTTTCGAGGCTTCCGGCACGGTAGCGGGAATGGCCGATGCCTGACGCTCCACCGCATCGGGCCAGATATGGGGAATCTCGAAGCTGCGGATGGCGATATCGATCTCCATCCCCGGCGCCATATGGTCCCCCAGCACCTCGACCACCTTGCCGATCGGGGCGCTGTGTTTGGAGGGCTGCTCCACCAGCTCCACCAGTACGATCTGATCATGCCCAGCCTGATCGGAGAGATCAGGCGGCACCACAATATCATGATTGATATTCTTGTTGCTGGGGACCACCACCCCCATGCCGCGCTCGATGAAGTAGCGCCCCACCACCTGCTGGGTGCCCCGCTCCAGCACGCGGGCCAGCTGACCCTCGCGCTTGCCGCGACGGTTGACCCCGACAATCGAGACCAGCACCTTGTCACCATGCATCACCGAGCGCATCTGCTTGGCGTGGAGGAAGACATCCTCCTCTCCCGCCTCATCGGGAATCACGAAACCGAAGCCATCGGGGTGCCCCTGCACCCGTCCCCGCACCAGATCCATGCGCTCAATCGGCCCATACCCACCGCGGCGATTCTTGGCAATCTGTCCATCGCGACACATTGCAATCAGGCGGCGGCGCAACCCCTCTTCACGCGCCTCGTCCCCCTCATACTGGAAATGGGACACCAGCTCTGTTCGGCTCAATGGGGCCTCACTTGCCTCCAGTACCTGCAAAATTTCACTACGCTCCGCAACCGGTGTTGCGTAGCTCTTGTTGTTCTCTTGTTTCACAATGGGTTCTCTTGATTGGGTCGCCTGCATCAGCGCAGACAGAGAGAACCGCAGCAGAGATTCATCCCTGCTGCGGTGATCGGTTGTTTAAAATTACTATTTCTCGAACAGGGAGAGCACCTGTTGATCAGTGAAGGGTTTCTGCAGCATGCGGTAGCCATCCGGCAGTACCTCGGAGATCTGCTCCCCCTCATAGTCGGTATAGGCGGTGACAAAGATAACCTGGATATCCGGGTCCACCTTTCTCAGATGTCTGGCGGTCTCCAGCCCATCAATGCCCGGTGGCATTCTCATATCGAGCAGTGCATGGCTGAACGGCTCGCCCTGCTCCATCGCGGCCCGCGCCTCACGCACCGCATCCAGCCCCTGGGAATTGAGCACCACATTATATTCAGGCTCACCCTCCTCCTCTTCATCCTCACCCAGCAGGCTGAGAACGTCATTGAGGGTATCATTGACCTCATCCTCTTCATCCGGCAAACCAAAGATGGTCCGATAGAGTCCAAGAATAGCGAGGTCATCATCCGCTACCAGAATTTTCAGTGCTCTACTCATAAACTATGTCTCATACTCTTTCTGTTCCGCCTCCAGCGGCAGGACAACGACCATGCGCATCCCCTGGTGTGGCCCTTCACTATCGGCCCAGATATCCCCTTTCAGGCTCTGGATAAAGGTGGAGGCCGAATGGAGCCCATAGCCACTGCCTCGCTGTTTGGTAGTGAAACCACTCTGAAAGAGCTGCTCCAACCGGTCGGGATCAAATCCACACCCGTTGTCGACCACCTCCATCTGAAATTGATTTCCACCAATTACGCAAAAGCTGAGGTCAATCTTGCCTATCAATGCATCATTTCTCAACATTTCATCAACAATCGCCTCAAGACTGTTCTTGAGCAGATTGAGCAGCAGCTGCATCAGCGGATTACGGGGCAAAAACACGCTCCTCAGTTTTGACTCCATCTCCAGCTTCAGCTCCACCTCATACTTCTCCAGCCGGTCCTCAATCAGATTCAATGTATCTTCCACCATGGTCCCCAGGGTAAAGCGGGTGGCATGGATGATCGGGCGCGAGGCACTCTGCTGAATGGAGATGATATCTCCCACATGGTGAATACCCTGTTCCAGCTTGTTAAGCACATCTTTATCCCGCACCTGATCACACAGCTTGGAGAGCGTTCTGGAGGAGGCTTGAAGAATGCGGGTTTGTCTCATGAAGGCCTCTCCCTGCTCTCCTGAGCGTATCTCTTTCTCCGAAGGAAGCTGCTCCTGCAGATACTTCTCAAGACTCTCTGCCAGCTTGCCAAGCGTCCTGAAATTCTGGCCCATGCGGATCACATTACCGCTCATGCCGGTCACCACATTACCGATATTGTGCAGCACAGAGGCCCCCATATCGGCCACCCCGGCCTGAAACGCCGCATACTGCTCCTGCCGCTCAGCCCGGATACGGTCTCGCAGGTCGTGAATCACCAGAACCGATCCACTGGCCAGCTGCTCCTCATGCTGCAGTACCGCCCCACTCACCTGTACCGGAATCAGATGCTCACCATCCCCCTTCAGGGTACGCTGGGTGTCAAAGCGCCCCTGCTCTCCCCCCTCTGCAAACAGGCTCTCCAGTGGTTGCCCCTCCAGCTCCCGGTGGCTGCGTCCAGTCATCTTCTCCAGCTTGCGGTTGATGCGGAAGATACGGTTCTCCTGATCGGTAACCACCAGCCCCTCATTCATTGACTCCAGAATATGCTCAATATGAGCGTTGGCCTTCTCCAGCTGTCCGGTACGCTTTGCCACCTGCTGCTGCAGCTTGCGATTCCACAGCGATACCAGAAGAATCACTCCCCCCATCAGCACCATCACCCCGGCCACAGGAAGAATCACCTCCTCCCACGCTGCCCCCTGATCTCTCTGCTCCTGTTGATAGAATGCGGTATCCACCTCCATATCCGCCTCGAGAAAGCCGAGGCTGCTGAAGGTGTCGCGGATATGGAGCCAACGATCCCGATGCATATAGCCGAGCTGGACCAGTAGCGGCTGCACCATCTCTCGCATCTGTGCCGCCTCATACTGGAGATGGGCACGACTGCGGTTCTGGCTGTTGTATTTGCGCAGAATCAGGTCAATCACCTCTTCGGTATTGGCCATGGCGTAGGCCCACCCCTTCAGGCTCGCTTCACGAAAACGGGCAACCCGCTGTGGGTGCTGCGCAATCTCCTGCTCGGTAGTCGCCAGAATGTCACTGTAGAAGTCGATACCATAACGGGAGGGGTGGAGATAGCGGTTATCAATCCCCTGCTCATCCAGCAGAAACCCCTGATCGGTAATGTAGGCGTTGAAGGCATCGGTCTTTCCCTCAGCCAGATCCATCGGGTTGTAGCTGGTCTGCTGGAACTGGTAATCATCAGCAGAGAGTCCCGCCTTCTTCAACATCGCAAGAATCGAGGCATCATGCGCCCCATAATCGAGCATCACCCGCTTGCCACGCAGATCCTGCGGATGCTCAATTCCGGCATCCTTCCTCACCAGCAGCGCCAACGGATCATGCTGGGTGATCGCAGCCAGTGCAACCAGTGGTGTCCCCTCTGCCCGTTCAACCAGCAGATCGCTGCCCATCACCACATAATCGGCATCTCCGGCAACCAGCACATCCAGTGGTGAACGCTTCAGCGGGTGCTCCATCAGTGAGACATCGAATCCGGCATCACGATAGTAGCCCTGCTCGACGGCCGCATAGTACCCGGCAAACTGGAATTGGTGGAGCCACTTGAGCTGCAGCCGCACCGGCTCCAGATTCTGTGAAAGAGGAGCGGGAACATCCGCAAAAGAGAGCGGCGCGCAGAGCAGCAGAAACCACAGCAACAGGCTGTGAATTCCATTTCTGACATCCCCCACGACTTCTCTCTGTATAACCATAATGAGCGATTTTACCACCGCCAGAAGAGGCCACCATCTACTCTTTAAGTGAGATTTATAAAAAAAGCCCCTTACAATTGATCGAGACGCTCAGAATCTCTCCTGCCTCCACTTCCACTTGGTCGGTAAAGCCGGTTCAGGCCATCACTACATCACTGGAGAAGAGCATGCTTGCTCCCCAATGCACTGAGCCTCAAGCTACTGGAGCTCCAGCAGCAAAACAACAACTGCAGTACAGTTGCCCAAAAATCAAACCACCCTGCCTGTTCAGCACTCTTTTTACAATTACGCCACTTGATCTACATTGCGGGTACCTCTATACCCTGTTGTACAGGAAAGTTGCAGCAACCGTGCAGGATCAAACAACAGGTAGCCACTCTGTTTTAAATGGCTCACCCACTCCTGCGCCTGCTCGGCCCGCCTGATCAACGAAGTGGCACACTGCGCATGGTCAGGAAAACGGGCAATACCGATATCCACCCGAAACTGCAGGGTATATTCATCAATCTGCATCGGCTCTGCCAGTCGCTCCAACAGGTAGCCGGCAATCGGCTCATCCAGCGTCTGAAGTGCTCCATCAAGCACCACCGCAAAGCAAGTCTCACCAATCCGATAGAGCTTTTCACTGTATTTGACACACTGACGAATGCGCGAAGCACTCTGTATCAACACCTCTCTACACAAAGGCGCTGACACATGTTTTCCCTCCTCTCTACTGAGCTGAATCAGTAGCAGGGAGAGCACTTCTCCTTCCAGAACCATCTGTTGCAACTGTGGCTGAAACAGGTTCTGACTATAGAATCCACTCTCCTCATCCCATTGCTGCAGCAGCTCCAGTTGCTGCATTCTTTGATAGAGAGCGATATGGACAGAGACGCGTGCCATCAACACCTCTGGTACCGGAGGATAGGGGATGTAGTCAACTCCACCAGCGGTAAACACCTGGGTAATCTGCTGCTGGTCACTCTCGGAGGGGAGCACAAAGAGCAGGGGAATCTGCTCCAGCTCACGCTGAGACTTGATCTGTCTGCAAAGCTCAAAACCAATACTCTGGTCTTTGATAAAATTAAGCAGAATCAACGCAGGCCGCACCTCACACGCCTGCTGAACTCCCTGATCAATGTTGGTAACAATATCCACCTGATAACCAGAAATTCGCTGCAACAGCTCTCCGACCACACCTACTGTTCTTGCAGTATGGTCAATCAGCAATATGTTGACACTCTGATGCCCTGCCATCCCTGTCCATTCACCAAAAGTCCATTCCCGGACCAGAGGGCCGAGGCAAAGACACCATAGAAAAGAGGTGTGTCAAGACAACCGCATATTCTCCCCCCAAATGGAAAACAAGAATGGAAAGAGGGCAGAGCCTTCCACCAGACCATACGGCTGTCCCGAACACGGCCCAAATCGTAACTGATAACAATTATCATTTCAATAAAAATCTCATTGAATCGATACCTTGTTATATTCTCTCTATGCAAAAATCAAAAAGCCGTCTATCCCCCGGATAAGCGGCAAAACTCGGGGGTTCCCCGGATACAACAACCCAGTGGTAACGGAGAGAGCTACTTCACCTTCCCATCCCCCTGATAACACCTTGTTACTGGCATAGGCGGTCTCATCAGATATTTCACAAATATGTAGGGAATCTCCCCCTCAAAAGGGAGAGAGGGGGAAAGCATGAAAGGCGTCAGTTGTCTGATGCCAAGATATTGGCCCCGCCAAACCAGAACGCCTCATCCTTTTCCAGGAACATCTCGGCAGGCATCAGGTGAGTACCATCACAGGAGAAGTGGACCTCCACCAACCCGCTCATGATGTTGAGGGTACCGGTACGCAGATAGACCACCTCATCAGCACGACGCAGTTCACGGAAACGTTCCAGAATCGGACGCACCATATCGGTCATCACCTTCGCCTTTTCCGGATAGGAGCGTTTGGGATAGAGCAGACAGATTGACGGATCAAGAATTTCGTTAAGTACATGGGTGTGCTCATCATAGGGATCCTCCACCACCCACAGGGTCGCTCTGGAGCTGGAGAAACGCAACGAGACCCGGAAGATCCCCCGCTCCACCACCAGCTCATCGAGGATATTGATCACATCATCGATATACTCGTCCATCGCACGGGGCTGAAAGCGCTGCTTGAAGAGCTGCTTGCGGATCGCTGGATCCCCCTTGATCTGACGCCAGGTACACTCCGGAAACAGTGCGGTCTCTACCTCTGGAAGACGTCGCAGGTCAAAATCTCCCACCAGATAGCCGATCACCTCCCCCTCATTCTCGATCGGCTGTATCGCGGTGATACAGCTACGGTGCAGGATGGAGCTGATATAGACCTCAGTCAACTGCAGTTTGCCATTCCGGTTGGCCTTGCTGATATAGGGCACCAGGGTCTCATAGGGGGCCTCCTGCCGCTTGATCACCTCCTCATTGGTCAATACGTCACTGTGTGGCTCTGCATTGGGGTGTACAGCATAGAGACGTTCACAAAACGAGAGCTCTGCCCATGGCTGCAGCTGTCGCCCAATCAGATGGGAGAGCTTCTCCTGCTGGTTCCAGACCGGAACCAACTGCTGCGCCACCCCATCCAGGATCGGCGACAGGAAATCGACCAGCAATTTTCGACGGGCATGGATGGTATCCGCAAAGCTCTTGGGCATGAAAACGGTTTCCTCAGAAGTGAATCAGCCCCCTCCATGAAGCTGATAAGTGCGACATCTCCATTATTATGTTTTTACCCTACCCGTTGCAAGCGGGATTCAGTACCATGAATAGTGATGTCTTCAATCTATGAGGTCAAAACAACCAGCGACCACAAGCCATTCGAGTGCAGTAGTGAAGAGAGCATTCTGCAGGCGGGGCTGAGGGCCGGACTGCCGTTGCGCTACAAGTGCAGCAACGGGAGCTGTGGTCAGTGCAAAAGCCAGTTGCTGAAGGGGGAGACCCACTCCCTGTTATCCCACGATTCTCCCCTGAGTGAACAGGAGCGTGCCAACGGCTGGTTTCTCCCCTGCACCCATGCACCGACCTGCAATCTGGAAATTCTGCCACCACTGTTTGAGGGAGCCATTGAGATTCCCCATCAAACCATCCAGTGCAAGGTCAAAGGGATCCAGAGGGTCACTCCGGGACTGACAATCCTGACACTGCGTACCCCCCGCTCCAACACCTTCCAGTTTCTGGCCGGGCAGGATGTCACCCTCTCCCATCTGCAGGCCCAGCATCGCTATCCATTGGCCAGCTGCCCCTGCAATGGAGGAGAGCTGGAGTTCCATATCCCCTACCAGGAGGAGGATCCCTTCTCCCAGCTCCTCTTCTCCTCACTGAAGAAGTGGGAAACGGTCACCGTCGAGGGGCCGCAGGGACTGTTTCTGCTGAACGAGGAAAGCGGTCGCCATCTGATCTTTATTGCCTGGGAGAGTGGTTTCGGGCCGATCAGCAGCCTGATCCAGCATTTTATCTCACTGGAGATGGAGAATCCGCTCTCCTTCTACTGGCTGTCGAGAGAGGTCCCCTATCTGGAGAATCACGCCCGCTCCTGGGGCTCGGTACTCGATCCGTTCTACTACCAGTGGATTGAACCGGCCACCTGCGACCCCAAGGCACTGGCAGCACTGCTTGTCGAACAGCTGCAACAGGACATCCCGATCGAGATGTGTGACTTCTATATCGCGGCCCCGGCATCACTACTGATTGCACTTGGTGAACAGCTATTGGCCACCGGTCTGGAGGAGACACAGCTGCGCGGCTCTCCGCTATAAGCTGTAACTATTCAGATTGCTCCTGAAATTCGTCAGTAACCGCCTGAAGGCGTTGCTTCGCTTCAAGGCAGAAAATGTGAGTTTACACATGTAAATGACCATTTTCGAACACCGAAATGGCGGATTTCAGGGGTAAGCTGAATAGTTACTTCACGATTTCATAACAAGGGACATAGGTCTGGGTCGGCAGCTTCATCCGGTGCTGATCAACAAACTCCTGCAGCAGCTCACCGAGTGACGCCATCAACTCCGGATCGCCACTTAGCTGATAGGGGCCATTGGCCTCGACCGAGTTGATCCCCTCCTCCTTCACATTACCGGCGACAATGCCGGAGAAGGCCTTACGCAGGTTGGCGGCCAGCAGATGGTGGTCCTGATCCTTGTGCAGATCCAGTGCCGCCATCGACTCATGAGTGACATGAAACGGGTGCTGGAACAGCAGATCGATATGGAGCTGCCAGTTGAAGAAGTAGGCATCCCCACTCTCCTTGCGATAGGCGATTACGTTTTCCACCCCCCGGGTAACCGTGCGGGCCACTGCAGCAGGATCATCCAGAATGATCTTGTAACGCTGTTGTGCCTCATACCCGAGTGTATTGCCGATAAAGGCATTCAACCGCTCGAAGTAGCTGTGGCTGGAGGCGGGGCCGGTCAGAATCAATGGGAACGGAATATCCCGATTATCGGGGTGGAGCAGAATCCCCAACAGATAGAGCAGTTCCTCGGCACTGCCCGCACCACCGGGAAAGAGGATAAAGGCGTGGCCGGTACGGACAAAGGCCTCCAGCCGCTTCTCGATATCGGGCAGTACCACCAGATTGCTGACAATCGGGTTGGGTGGCTCTGCCGCAATGATCCCCGGCTCGGTCAACCCGATGTAACGCCCCTCACGATTACGCTGTTTAGCATGACCGAAGGTGGCCCCCTTCATCGGCCCTTTCATTGCACCCGGCCCACAGCCGGTACAGATATTGAGGTTGCGCAGCCCCAGCTGGTAGCCCACCTCCTTGGTGTATTTGTACTCCTCACGCCCGATGGAGTGGCCGCCCCAGCAGACCACCAGCCCGGAGCGGTCATGGCGATCGAAGATGGTGGCACGACGCAGGATATGGAACACCGCATTGGTGATGCCGCTGCTCTCCCCCTCCTGCTGACTGAAGTAGGTGGAGTGGCGAGTCTCATGGGCCGAGTGGACATCACGCACCACTGCGAACAGATGCTCACGGATTCCATGAATCAGCTCTCCATCGACAAAGGCATCGGTCGGCGCATTGAGCAGCTCAAACTGGATGCCCCAATCCTGCTGATGGGGGATGACGTCAAAGTCGTGGAAGTGCTCCAGCACCATCTTGGAGTCATCGATATCGGTACCGGTATTGAGGACCGCCAGCGCACAGCGGCGAAACAGTTCATGCAACTCCCCCTGCTCGTCACTGCTCCCCAGAATCTTCTGCACCTCATGCTGGGAGAGCACCCCCAGCGTCCCGTCCGGGGAGATGGTGGCGTTGACACGGTCATTCTTCAGTGGGCTCATCCGCTATACTCCAATATGGATGGTAATTATTCTGCGGTGGCTCTGTTCCCGGTGTTCCCAGAGGAAGATCCCCTGCCAGGTACCCAGCACCATTCGTCCATTGACCACCGGGATCGAGAGCGAACTCTGGGTCAACATCGACTTGATGTGGGCCGGCATATCATCCAGCCCCTCACTGGTATGGGTATAGAGGCGGTCTCCATGTGGTACCAGACGATCGATCCACTGCTCCAGATCACGCTGACAGGAGGGGTCGGCATTCTCCTGAATGGTCAGGCTGGCGGAGGTGTGACGGATAAAGAGGGTACAGAGCCCCTCATCAACGCCACTCTCCTGCACCATCTTTTGCACCTGCGAGGTGATCTCTTTCAGGCCACGTCGTCCCGAGGTGACTTCCAGTTCGCGGATCATCGCTACTCCTTGTATGAACCAATAAGCGGTATCATACCGCGATGCACCTCTCTACCGATAGCCTGCTGCAGATCGACCGAGACCATCTCTGGCACCCCTACACCTCGATGACCCAACCGTTGACGGTCTACCCGGTGGCCCATGCAGAAGGGGCTGTGCTGACACTGGAGAGTGGTGAGCAGCTGATCGACGGCATGTCCTCCTGGTGGTCGGCGATTCATGGCTACAACGTGCCGGAGATCAACGCGGCACTGCAACAGCAGATGGCGCAATTCTCTCATGTGATGTTCGGTGGACTGACCCACCGCCCTGCGGTAGAGCTGGCAGAACGGCTACTCAAACTGACGGCTAAACCACTACAACACATCTTCCTCGCCGACTCCGGCTCGATCGCGGTCGAGGTGGCACTGAAGATGGCACTGCAGCACTGGATTGGACAAGAGCGTCCTGAAAAGCGGGAGATTGCGGTACTACGCGGCGGTTATCACGGCGACACCTTTGCCACCATGGCGCTGGCAGACCCCGACAACGGGATGCACACCCTGTTCGGGGAGCTGCTGCCGCAACACCACTTTGTCCCTCGCCCATCAATCGTCTATGGAGAGACGTGGGATAATGCAGCCATCACCCCACTGGAGCAGCTACTGGAGCAGCACCACAACCAACTGGCTGCACTGATTCTGGAGCCGGTGGTCCAGGGGGCCGGGGGGATGTACTTCTACCACCCGGAATATCTGCGTCAGGCAAGGGCGCTCTGTGACCATTATGAGGTGCTATTGATTGCCGACGAGATCGCCACCGGATTTGGGCGCACGGGAAAACTATTCGGCTGTGACCATGCAGGCATCGCTCCCGATATTCTCTCTGTTGGCAAGGCGCTGACCGGAGGCACGATGACACTGGCGGCAACCCTCACCACCACAGCCGTTGCCGAGGCGATCTCAGCCGCCGGAAGCGGTGCACTGATGCACGGCCCCACCTTTATGGGCAATCCATTGGCCTGCAGTGCCGCCAATGCCAGTATCGACTTGCTGCTCTCCACCCCATGGCAGCAACGCATTGCACAACTGGAACAGGGGCTGGAACAGGGGCTGGCCCCCTGTCGCAGGCTACCCAATGTTGCCAAGGTGCGGGTATTGGGTGCCATCGGCGTGGTGGAGATGAAGAAACCTGTGGAGATGACCAAAATCCAGCCGATGCTAGTGGAACACGGAATCTGGGTACGCCCCTTTGGCAAGCTGGTCTATCTGATGCCGCCCTATATACTCACCCCTTCACAGTTGGAGCAGCTGACAACTGCATTGTTCAAGGTGTTGCAGCAACTGCAGGATTAACAGCCTGTTAAAGCGGTAAAGAGAGCGCAACCCTCACCCCTTTCTGACCATCTCCCCGATTCTCGATAGTCATCTTGCCCCCCAGTGCGTTGATGTAGTTCCCTACCGCATGCAGGCCATTTCCTGACCCCCCATGCTTGGTCGAAAATCCCGCCTTCAGCACCTGCTTGAGCAGCGCTTCATCAATCCCGCTACCATTATCAAGCACTTGAAGGTAGAGCCAGCTCTCTCCCCCTTCATCCTGATACTGATCTCCCATCACCTCAATCTGACCACTTTCCCCCTCAATGGACTCAATACTGTTGGTCACCAGATGAAGCATCGCCTGCAGTAGCAGGTTTCTCGACAGATGAAGGCGCTCTACCCGCAGGGAGATCTGTGTCAGGAACTCGATCCGCTTCTCCTCTATCAACTCTGCCAGCAGGACCTCCACATCTTCCAGCAGGTTGGCCAATTCAAAATCAAGCTTCTGCTTGCGACCCTCCTCCGAGAGTGGGGTTGCACGAATTACCGACTCGATATGACGGGTCAGGTCACCGACACCGCTCACTGCATCCTCAATCTCATTGGTTACAATATGCTCAATCGAATCCCCAGACTTGGTCAATACTGCGGGCACCTTCTGCAGGACTCCCCCCTCCTGCAGCGTGATGCCCTCCATCTCCTTGAGCACATCACTGGAAAAATGCTGTAACACAGAGGCGATTTTCTTCAGATTGCTACTCTGCTGTTCAATGCGCATCAGCTCTCCACCAATACCGGCCAAATTATTCCCCAGGTTGTGGAGGATGCTGGCACTCATCTCATTCAGCCCTTCCTGGAATGAGCGGTAACGTTCCCCCTCCTCGGCCCGCTTCAGCTCACGCAGATCCTGCGCGGTAATCACGGTAAAACAGACCCCATCTCCATTACAGCTATCGACCCTGGAGGCCATCATCAACACGGGAAGGCGTTCACCACTGGCAGTCAGCAGGGAAAACTCCTCCCCCAGCTTGTTCTCCTCCCGGATCAGCTGTTCCAGTCGTCGCTGATCCTCATCACTCTCCAGCAGGATACGTACATCCTGACTGATCAGCAGTCGCTCTTCATACCCCAGCAACCGCTGGCTGGCTGGGTTGGTGATCTGGATCTGATTGCAATCATCCACCACCAGCAAAATCTCTGACATCGACTGCAAAATACTCTGCAGGGACTGGTTGGCAATCTCCAACTGCTCGGTACGCTCTGCGACCTGACCCTCCAGCGAGGCGTTGAGCCGATTCAGCTCATCGGTTGAACGCTGCAACGCACTCGACATCTGGTTGAAGTGGTGGGCCGTCTCGGCAATTTCATCACTCCCGGTCACCGGAATCTGCACCCCCAGCTTTCCCGAGGCGATCTCACTCGATGCATGGCGCAACACCTCCAGTTGGCGCACCAGCCAGGAGCCCAGAAAGAAGGAGAAGAGCGCCGAAAGAATGATCTCGGTTATCGCCAGAGAGCTGGTCTTCCAGGCTGCATCCGCCAGTTTCTGCTCCAGTTGCTGCGTGGAGATCCCCAATTCCACTCGCCCGTAGTGAACCCCCGATTCAACTATCCCCGCCTTCACATCAAAGATGGCATCATCAACACTCTCCAATATCAGGTCTTCCCTGAACGGCACAGCAAGCTGGTGTTGTTCACCTGCAGAGGCCAGCAACTGCTCTTGATCATAGATGCGCACATAGACAATTCCCTCATTCTTCATCAACTCGGTAACAAAGGTCTCAAGGGTCGCCAGGTCATAGGAGAGCACCCCATCCTTGACCATTGAGGCAAACAGTGCGGAGGTAGTTTGAGCACGCTGAACCAGCTGATCTTCACTGGAGTGGCGCATCATGTTCATCCCATTCCAGACCAGAACCGCAAGCAGTGTCATCTCAATCAGTGCGACACCGAGAATCGTTTTCAGTCGGAAGGACATAGAGGTTGACAGAGTGCGGGTTACAGATCTTCCAGCAGATTGATCTTCAGTGCGCGCACATCATCCCAGTCCCGGTGGCTGGCCGTCTCAAATCCCTTGAAGCTGATCGCCTTCACCAGTGGAGCTGCTGCCGGGTCCCCATTCATCTCCAGCAATGCCTGCTGGATCCTCTCCACCACTCTCTGGTCGATACGGGGGTGTGCTGCAAAGGCGTGCGGGGTAAACGGCTGGCTGGTCCAGAAGATCTTCAGTTGACTTCGAATCTCCGGCTCGCTGTTTCTGAAGGTGCGTACCACCCCGCCGCCAGAGGGGAAGAGCCCCTTGGCCACCGCTCGATAGACAGAATCGTGGGACTTCACATATTGGGGAGTAAAGTCGACCCCGATCTCCTTCAGATGGGCACGGGTCAGGATGCTGGCCGCAAAGGCGGCTGGTGCGGGAAAGGCGAGCTTGCTCCCCTCCAGCGCATTCAGATCCTCCATCGGGGTATCCTTGCGCGCCACCATGATCCCCTTGATACGCTTGTTTTTCTGTTTGGCAAAGGCGCGATATCCCGGATCATCTCCAAATACGGTGTAGTGATATGGGTTCATATAGGCGAGGTCATAGACGCCATCTTTGAGACGGCGCTCAAACTCGGGGATATTGGGTGCCGTCTTGAAGCGGATTTCAACCCCACTCTTCTCACCCAGATACTGGAAGATCGGCCCCCATTTCTTCGCCAGCTTCTTCGCCGCCTGTTGCGGTACCACCCCGAAAGAGAGCACTGTTTTTTCAGTAGCGGCCTGTACGGATGCGATGGAAAAGAGTGAAAGCGTTACTATCAACAAGCGGATTTTCCACACCATCATCTACTCTCCTTTTGCGTCGTTTTCATCACTGCGTAGCGGGAACCAGAGTATAACGGTTGCCCCTTTTCCAACACCATCACTCGAAAGTGCTATCTCTCCGCCAAAGCTCTTGACGAAATTGGCCGTTGCATGGAGCCCTTCACCATGCCGATCCTTCTTGGTGGTAAAACCGAAGGTAAACAGCTCCTGTAGCCGATCCGGCTCTACCCCCACCCCATTATCGGTAATGGAGAAGGTAACGCCCTCAACCGCATTGCGCTTTTCAGGAAACAGCGCCACTTCAATCATCCCCTGCTCTGTCTCCCCCTCACCAATGGCTTCAACACTATTCTGCACTACCCCTACCAACGCCTGGAAAAGTTGATTCCTGGGCAGATAGAGCTCACTCAGCGTTTTGTCTACTTCAATATCAACCTGAATATCGAGCTGCTGAAGCTGATGTTTCGATACAGTAAGCAGATCCTTGATAAAGGAGTAGGCATGAAAATAGCCCCACTGAAAAATCGGTTTCACATGGCTCTTCTGCAGACGAACAATATTGGCTACATCCTCCACCCCCCGTTCCAGCGCACTCAACTGCGGCTCCAGCTCCTCTTCTGAGATGTGACGAATCAGTCGGCAGCTCTGCGCCACCACCTGATCTCGTTTCACATCCGGGACCGGAACATCTCCGGATAGGTGCTCCAGGATCTGTGGAATCTTCTCCAGCGTCTGGTTGGATGAGCGCATTTTCAGCACGTGCCCATTGAGGCGAACCAGAATATTGCCAATATTGTGCATAATATTGGCCGACATCTCGGCAATTCCGGACTGGAAGGCGAGCAGTTGCTCTTTCTCTTCCAGGTCATGCTGTTGAGTACTGTCTCGCACCAAAATCAGCCGCTGTTGATCCGGTAGTGGCGAGAAGGTGATTTCATAAAATGTCTTATTATGGGTCTGGTCAGAGAAGAGCAGTGATTCTGTTACCAGTTGCACACTTTGTAATCCGGCCTCGATCTTCTCCCAATGTGGGCCGGGAAACAGCTGCTGGAACTGAAGCGGTGCATCACCCTGTTCCAGCTCAAAGAATTTAGCGGCCACAGGATTGGAGATCAGGATATTACCCTCAAGATCGGTAACAAAGAGGGCATCCCCCATATTCTCCATGATTGAAGAGAGCTGCTCATTACGCTGCTTCAACGCCTGTGTGCGCTCAATCACCTTCTCTTCCAGTGTGGCAAGCAGTTGCTCTCGTTCGTCCCGCAATCTGCTTTCAGCAGCCATGCTCTCCAGTAGGGATTTGACCCCTTCACAGAGGTGAATCAATTCCTTGGAGCTGTAGCTACCCGTCCTTTCACTTACCTCATTGGATTCTACCTCCCGCAGATAGTGGTCCACCTTGCGGATCGGACGCACCACCATGAACCGCACCAGCACAAACAGGACCAGTGCCAGAAACAACACGGCAACAATCATCGAGAAGACAAATTGCTCTACCTGACGCTTCAACTTGATAAACTGCAGGGAGAGGTCCCAACGCAGGGCAATCGCCCCAAAGCGCTCCCCCTCAAAGCGGATCTGTCGGTAGGAGGTAAGTATGGTTGCACTGTTCCAGACCAGTTGATTGAGTTCGGTCTTGCAGTCAGGCACGTTACTTCCCCAGCTTAACAGCGGTTCATTGCGATAGTCACAAAACCCTGCACCGACCAGGTTGGGATGCAGCTCCACCAGCCCCTGCAGCGCTGTCTCCAGCACCGGGGTATCTTCGGAGATCAGTGCATCGAGCAATGTGCTGGAGAAGAGCTGTGTCCGTTTATCGATCTCATCCTGAAGCTGCTGGAACTGGTTATCATACATAACCCGGGTCAGTGCCATACTGCCCAGCCAGACCAGCAGTAGACTGACCCCCAGCATCACCCAGAAGGTCTGGGTCCCTACAGACCAGTTACGGGGGTGGGCAGTGGCACAAGAGATCTGTAAGTACATTTTCAAGGAGACCTTTTACTTGAAGAAGGCCCCACTATTGTGAATCGCCTTGCGTACGGAATTGTAGGCCGCATCATCGGCAGCCACAAATCCATCCTTCTTCAGCACCTTGAGGGCTACCGGGTCATCAAAGGCAAGCAATACCTTGCTCAATGCAACAGCCACCCGCTCAGAGAGCCCGGCACGGGCCGCCCATGCCTTGGTTGCCAGTTTAAACTCTTTCAACACCCGAATCTTGCGCCCCTTCTTGACCAGTTTCTTGAAGGTGCTCGATTTCAGCGCACCGGCATCATAATCCCCTTTGGCAACCGCCTCGCCCACCTTGTCGTGACGTCCCAGATAGTCATGCCCACTAAGATCCTGGTCCTGTACACCGGCTTCTGCCAACAGTAGCTGGGCAAAAAAGCGCCCGATGGTGGATTGTTCACTGCCAAAGGCGAAACGCTTGCCCTTCAGCTCTGCCATGCTTTTCAGTGGACTGTCACTATGGGCAATGATGTAACCACTGCGCATCTTCTTGCCCTTCTTGCTCTCCATTGCCAGCAGCGTTACCGCACTGTTTTTATCCTTTGCCAGCACATAAGAGGCGGGACCGAAGCGGGCAAAATCGACCTTGCCGGAGGCCAATTTGTCAATTGCCTCATCGTAGGTGGGGGAAATGCGGGTGTGAATCGAAACCGACTCTCCCAGCTCCTGGCTCAGTCGCTTCTCCAGCTCACTCAATACCGGACGAAATTGTGCGACCACTGCAGTTGCCTTGTCAGAGGCATAGAGCCCGAAATTGAGCTCTACCGCCGCATGGGCTGACATCCCCCAGCAGAGTGCTGATGCCGCTACTATTTTTATCACGCTATTTTTTACCATAACACCTTCCCCTACTGTCTGCTTTTGCACTCGTCGAGTTGATACTCCAGGCGTGAGATCCGCTCCCGTTTCTCGGCATCCTTGCCCCATAGATTGGAGAAAACCCGTGCAACCTGGTAGAGCTCTTCAGGAATAAAGGGCTTTCTCAGGTAGATAAACTCATTACCGATATGGGTATCGATCTCATCCAGCGAATAATCCGAGTAGGCGGATACAATCACCATATAGGCCCGGGGGTCGATATCGCGCAGCTTACCGCTGCACTCGATACCATCCATACCGGGGGGCATGCGGATATCGATAAATACGGTCGAGAAGGGTTCTCCCTGATCATAGGCCTTCTTGAAGATTTTGATCGCCTCTTCTCCAGATGATGCCCTGCTGACATCAAATCCCAGCTTGGCCTGATCAACCGTCAACTGGCTCTCACTTTCATCCAGAGAGAACTCTTCGGTCAACAGGTGGAGTAGCTCATCGGCATCATCGTCTCCGGGAGAGACCAGAATCTCATCATAGGCCTCCAGTACATGGGGGTCATCATCCACTACCAGAATTTTCTTGTTATCTACTGATCTCATGGTTCTGTTTTTCTTAGTCTGGACTATCAGAACAGTGTAACTTCTGTGCTGTCCTCTTCCATGGAGTCGACGCCCAGATTCTCCTCTGGCTCACGGAACAGCTCAAGCGACCGTCTGTGTTCATCCTCTTCATCGCCCCAGAAGAGATCGGCATTCAGACGGGAGGCATCCTCATGGCTGAAGTGTTCCACAATGGCATACTGCGGGAATACGGTATCGCGTTCCTGTGGACGCCTGTAGGGGTTATTCGTGGGGTCCCAAACCGCCGCCACTACCGGGCAGGTACGCTTGGCACGGCGCTGGGTAACCACGGCCACCTCACCACTCTTCAACATCACCGTTACCCCGGGTGGATAGACCCCGATCTATGCAATGAAGTGGCGTGCCATGGTCTGATCGTAGTGCCCCTTCTCCTTGTCGAGAAATACGCGCATGATATCTTGTGGATTGCTCGGCTTGCGCCCGGCACGCGGGGAGATGGCCGAGCCATAACGGTCCGCAATCGCAATCAATCGCGCCTCTTCGTTGATCTTCTCTCCAGCCAGCCCATTGGGGTAACCGCTGCCATCCATACGCTCATGGTGGTAACCCACCGCATAGAGCCACCCCTTATCCTTGACCCCCATCGCTACCAGCATCTTCACCGCCTGTGAAGGGTGTTTGCGAATCATCTTCTTCTGCCAGTCGGCCAGTGGCCCCTCTTGCTTGGCGAGGTCATCCTGCAATGGGTACATCCCCAGATTGGAGGTGAGTGAGGCACAGGCAAGCTTGATCAGGCGCTTCTTGTCCCACCCCATATTCTTTGCCGTCAGCACTGCAAAGACGGTGTTCTGGAGAATACGAATCACCGAGTGTTTCAGATCAGAACGGATATGGGCCACCCCGATCATGGTGTCCGGATCTTCATCCAGCTGCTTCACAATCTCCACCGCAATGCGCATTACATCATTGACCAGGTTATAACCGTTGGTCACAAAGTTGTTGAAGGCGATGTCGAGACGGTAGATCAGATCCTCAACATATTCTGTAGCCGTCTGCTCATGCTCTTCCACCACAATCTCATTGGGGCCTTCGGGAGTGGTGTAACACTCCCGCTTACAGATGGAATCAATCTGGGATTGGTTGTAGATCACCACCCCTTTACGCATCAACAGGGTGCCATCTGCCTGATAGACATTGAAAGGCAGCGGCACCTCAATTTCGATCATTCCGCGTAATATGCGCATGTTATTAATTCTAAACTGTTATTGCCAAAAACGGGAAACATGAAGAGCAGCGATAACTCTTCTAGGCTATAAAGGATCTAATATATTCGAAAAGTACTCTTCAAA
>CAYFOU010000029.1:0-19291 GCA_964344805.1 uncultured Piscirickettsiaceae bacterium
TGGCCTCCAGCTCCTCCTCGGTGAAATTGAATTGGGGCATGCTGCGGCGACCGGGAATACCGTTTTTGGGGCGACTCTTGATGAACCCCTTGATGGCCTCGGTGCTGTTGCCGAAACGGACATAGACATTGCCCAATTCTGGTGCAAAGTAGGCACCCTCACCCAGCAGGGTGTGACAACCGATGCAGTTGTTCTCCTCCCACAGCATCTTTCCAGCGGTAACTGTGGGTGTCAGGTTTTCATGGTTGTCCCGTTGAGGAACGACCCCCATGGTATCGAAGGTCAGGGCCAGAAATAGCAGGAAGAAGAAGAGACTTCCTCCGTAGAAGATATTTCGGGCCATCGATTTAGTGAACATTTCGTCCATTGTTCAACTTCCTTGTTTGGTGTTGTAGTGAATAAAGCTCGAGACCTTCTGTAGCAAGGCTCTTTTGCTTCCATATCCGTGTAGTAACGTACTTGAATGGTCGTCTATCTCATCTCGATTTTTCCCCCTGTTTCATTCGGCCTCTCTGTTCCTTGCTTATAGGTTTCCTGGGGTGAGTGGCTACCTGGAAAAAAAGCAATTCACTGAAAATAAGATATATAAAACAGATGGATAAGGTATGATTGGGGTGGGTTTGGCAACTTCTCAAAATGATCCAAATCACCGTTATCACTGCTGTTTATCCGCTCTCTGAAAAATTGCCTGTATGCAGCTCTCAGTGCGGAGGGAGGCTATTGGGGAGGTGTTACGCGGATGTTTCATTTATGTTGCCCAATTGTTTCAAGTTTTTCTAATTTGACCTTGATCAAGCAGCCATATCGCCAACAAAGTGTATAAATCGCAGTGCAAAGATGAAGTGTGTCCCGGCGGGGTGGTTGCTCTGGTTGTTTGAGAGCGGTGTGATAAAATCCCAGCCAGGTTTTTTTATGATAATCGATGATTTAGGGAGTACTAACACGTGGAAGAGCAGCCAATTGATGAGAGAGTGCCTGCAATGCAGCGCCTACTCGATAACCCGTTCTTGTTGTTATTCTTGGGAATTGCAATGCCGACCGTCCTGTATATCGTATGGGGAATTATGGAAATTATTGCCATCCCCTTTGCTATGCCATTGGGCAACTAAGAAGGAGGTTCTGATATGAGTTCAATACTTCCCCCAACAGAGGTAATCTGGTGGAAAACACCTGTAGACAGGTCCGAGGGATTATGGGTAGGCATTGCCCTGCTTTGGTGTCTGTTTATGTTTGCTATGATGCCGATCTGGCACATCTATGGAGAGCAGAATCTCTCCAATGAGGCCTACAGAACCTTGCCGGAGCATTTTCAGGCCAAGGTAGATGCGATGGTTGACCAGTATACTGTACGCAAGGAGACCAACTGGAATGTACCGGTTGTCAAGCCGCCCGTAGGTAGCGATGTCTATATGCTGGGTAAAAAGTGGCAGTGGTATCCTGCGCTTGAGCTGAAGAAGGGTGAGTCCTACCGTCTTCACCTCTCTTCCATCGACTGGCAGCACGGATTCTCGGTGCAGCCGATCAATGTCAACGCCCAGATTTTGCCGGGCTACGAAACTGTGATGACAATTACTCCAAACCAGGCCGGTGAATTCACTGTGATCTGTAATGAGTACTGTGGTGTGGGTCATCATTTCATGACCACCAAGATTTACGTCACAGAGTAACCAAGGAGTAATTAAGAAATGAGCTTTGCAAAACCATTATTCCGAACAGAGCCGAGTAGCGGTCTGGTCTTTCATAAGCCTGCTGAAACGCTAATGAAAGTCAACGCTATTGCTGCTGCTGTATTTCTGTTGATTGGCGGTGTGCTTGCGGCGCTGGTAACGGCCACCCGTATGCCAACACTGCATACCTTGCCAGCAGGTCAGTTCTATCAGGCACTGACCGCGCACGGCATTGACATGTTGATCATCTTTATCATCTTCTTCGAGATGGCGGTGCTCTACTTTGCCTCCTCAACGCTGCTACGTTCGAGGCTGGCGACGCCAGCGTGGGGCTGGGTGCAGTTTGCCCTGATGCTGGTGGGTGCGGTAATGACCAACTACGCTATCTTCATGGGTAACTCCAGTGTAATGATGACCTCCTATGTTCCGATGCCGGCAGATCCGCTGTTCTATCTCGGTCTGATCCTGTTTGCGGTAGGGGCACTGATTGGATGCTTTATCTTCTTTGGTACATTGGTAATTGCCAAAGAGGAGAAGACCTATGAAGGCTCTGTTCCGCTGGTGGTCTTTGGTGCAACGGTTGCTGCCATCATTGCGGTATTCACCATTGCCTCTGGTGCGATCATTCTGATTCCAACCTTCCTCTGGTCTGTTGGTCTGGTCTCCAATATTGATCCGCTGATGTATCGTGTCATCTGGTGGGCGCTTGGTCACTCCTCGCAGCAGATCAATGTGGCTGCCCACATTTCGATCTGGTACATGGTCGGTGGCCTGCTGTTTGGTGCAAGACCCATGTCCGAGAAGGTGAGCCGTATGGCGTTCCTGCTCTACATCCTCTTCCTGCAGATTGCATCTGCGCACCATATTCTGGTGGATCCGGGTGTAAGCTCCGTGTGGAAGATCTTTAATACCAGTTACGGTATGTATCTTGCGGTACTCGCCAGTATGATCCACGGCCTGACCGTTCCAGGATCGATTGAGGTGGCTCAACGTATGAAGGGGCTGAACAAGGGGCTATTCCAGTGGTTGCAGAAGGCACCTTGGGGTAATCCGGTGTGGTCCTCCACCTTTATCTCGATCATCGGCTTCGGCTTCCTCGGTGGCATCTCCGGTGTAGTCATGGGTGTGGAGCAGATCAACCTGATCATCCATAACACCATCTACGTTCCAGGCCACTTCCATGCAACGGTGGTACTGGGTACAACCATGGCCTTCATGGCGGTCACCTACTTCCTGCTGCCAACCCTGTTTGGGCGTGAGATCATTCTGCCGAGTCTGGCCAGAATACAGCCCTATATGTTTGGCCTCGGTATGGCGGGTGTCGCGCTCTTCCTGATGGGAGCAGGTACCATGGGTGTTGCTCGTAGACACTGGGATATGGCCTTTACCGGCGCTCCCTATGCCTTCGAATACCCAGCAGTTGCCTACACCATTATGGGGCTGGCAGGGATCTTTGCAGCACTTGCGATTATCGGTGGTGGGTTGTTTGTACTGCTGACCGTTGGTACCCTGCTGTTCGGCAAGAAGACTGACGACAAGGTTGGCTTCCTGGGCTTCCGTGGTGCGGATAGCTATACCACAGAGCGTCCAGCGATGCTGATGCGTGCAGAGCCAGAGAAGGTGCCTCATAGTGACATCGGTATTGGTGGCTTCGTTGCCCCAGGAACCTTTGTTCTGGCATTGGCATTCCTCGCGATCTTTATCCTCTACTTCTTCGTGAACTGGAAGCAGTTGGCGGCAGTATGGGGCTTGTCCTAAGCGAGTAAGGGCAAACAGGGGCAGGGGTTCTCTGCCCCTGTTTGTTTCTCGATACCGGACAAATATAGATAGCAGTACAATCAAATAGCAGTACAATTAAGGTTTAATCCTGATAGATTGTTTGAAAGGAAACAGAGAGTGGTAATTGGATTCAAGCAAATTGCAAACATCTTCAAGCTGCGTATTGGGATAACGATTGCATTAACCGCGCTTGTTGGTCTCGCAGTGACTCCCGGACCGGCTGTCCCTGTATCCCATGTTGTTACACTGTTGCTGACAGTACTTCTCGCCTCGGCCAGTGCTGGAGGCTTTAATCAGTATCTTGAGCGGGACTACGATGGACGTATGGAGAGAACCCGTAATCGCCCATTTGTAACGGGTGAGATCAAGGCCGATTTTCGTTGGCCCCTGTTTCTCTATTTCCTGCTTTTCAGTTCCGTTTTTGTTGCGGCTTATGTGCTCAATGGCGTTGCCGCACTCTATGTCTTTCTTGGCGCCTTTTTCTATGCCTTTGTCTACACCTGGTGGCTCAAGCGTAGAACCTGGCTCAATATTGTGATCGGTGGGCTTGCCGGCAGTTTTGCCGTATTGGCTGGCGCGGCAACCGTAAATCCAACCGGGTTGGATACCTTTCCGCTGATCCTTGCCATTGTTCTTTTTCTCTGGACTCCGTCGCATTTCTGGAGTCTGGCCATTACCCTTCATGATGACTATGCTCGTGGGGGTATCCCGATGCTTCCGGTGGTTATTGGTGACCAGAAGGCGGCATGGGCCATTTTTGCAAATACCATTTTGCTGGTTGCAGCCTCTTTTCTCCCACTATTTTTTGATCTTGGACTGGGAGTCATCTACTTCCTGGGAGCTGCTGTAGGGGGGGGCTATTTCCTCTACAAGAACATCATCTTGATTCAGAATACCGACCGTGAAACCGCAATGTCGAACTTCTTCGCTTCACTGTTTCAGTTGACCCTGTTACTCATTGCTGCGGTGGTTGATGTCCAGCTTGTTTGGATAACAATCGGTAACGATTGACTACGGCTCAATATTTTGTCATTGCGGCGATACCATGGCCACAGGATCTCTGTGGCGCTGATTTTTACCCTTCTCTCCTGGTGGACATCCATCAGTGGTGCTGTTGTGGGAGAGACGACATCGCCAGAGTTTGATCATAAGCTGGCATTTGAAAAAAGCAGAAAGGCGGTTGGTAATCAGCTCAGTGGCTATACCCTGACCGGCATTGACGGAATGCCGTTTCATCTCGATTCACTCCGTGGCAAGCCATTGATCATCAGTTTGGTCTATACCAGCTGTTATCATATCTGTCAGATGACCACACAGCATCTGAAAAAGATGGTGGAGATTGCCAATGAATCTTTGGGGGAGGACCGTTATAATGTCATCACGGTTGGTTTCGATACCCTGGTGGATTCACCGGAGATGATGGCCGAGTATGCCAAACAGCGTGGCATCGATTTTGAGAACTGGAAATTTCTCAGTGGGGACGCGGATAGTGTAAAGAGATTGATAGAGGATCTCGGTTTCAGCTATGTCCGTACCTCGAATGGCTTTGATCATGTTCTTCAGGCCACAATGGTTGACCATAATGGTATCATCTACACACAGGTCTATGGAGAGACCTTTGATCCCCCACACCTGATGGAACCCCTCAAGGAGCTGGTCTATAAGCGGCCGACCAATCGGGGGATTATTAACGATATTGAAGATCGTGTGCGTTTCTTCTGCACGGTCTATGATCCGGCAAGTGGAGGGTACCGTTTTGACTACTCGCTGTTTGTGGGGATGTTTGCCGGGTTTACCATCATCTTTTTCCTTATCATATTCCTTATTAAAGAGTACTGGTTGGCATCAGGAAAATGGGGGAGAAAAATGTAAGGGCGAAGGCATTACTCAAAGATAGTTGGAATTTCTGCCAGGTGGCAAGCTGAGTGGATCCTCAAGAGCATGGATAAACCATGTGACTGGGGGAACAGGTGCAGCAAACAACGCAGGAATGCCAGATGTGAAGAGTGTAGCCAAGCCGGTTTGATGAGGGGGAGTAACAGAGAAACACAACAAGGGACTATTTGCGTACTGTTATGAATAATAAACTCCTGAAAATTCGTGAATCGGCCATGTCGAGAGTGGAGGGTTGGTTCAATCTCTTTTTCACCAAAGAGAACAACCCGATCTACTACCTTGGGGCCTTGACGATCTACCTGTTCTGGATTGTCCTGATCAGTGGAATCTACGTTTTCGTGCTATACGAGACCAGCATCTTTGGTGCCTGGAGCTCGCTCGAGCGCATGTCGAATGAGCTTTGGTGGTCTGCAGGTATCATGAGAAGCCTGCATCGTTATGCCTCCGATGCGGCCATCATTACCATCTTTCTCCATCTTGGACGGGAATTTTTCAGAGATCGCTATCGAGGTTTCCGCTGGTTCTCCTGGTTTACCGGGGTTCCGCTGTTGTGGATGACGGTACTGCTGGGTATCTCCGGCTACTGGATGGTGTGGGATACCATGGCCCAGTATGTTGCCATCGCCTCTTCGGAGATGATGGACTGGTTGCCAATCTTTACAGAGCCGATGGCAAGAAACTTCCTGACCAATGAGTCGATGAATGATCGCTTCTTCACCTTGATTGCCTTTATTCATGTCATCGGTATACCCATATTTTTCCTCTTTGCTATCGCGATTCATGTGTTCCGCATCAGCCGCTCGATTCTCAATCCGCCGCGTGGACTGGCAATCGGCACACTACTGGCGCTGTTGGTGCTCTCTCTGGTGAAACCGGCGGTAAGTCATGAGCCAGCCAATTTGGATGTGGTTCCGACAGAGATCAATCTGGACTGGTTCTACCTCAATATCTACCCGTTGGCTGACCTGTGGCCGATGTGGGCGGTCTGGTCACTGGTGTGGGGAGTCACCCTGCTGTTGATGATTTTGCCCTGGTTGCCGAGGAAGAGTGAGCCGCCAGTGGCCAAGATTTATCCACAGGAGTGCAATGGCTGCGGTCAATGTGTTGATGATTGCCCCTATAGTGCCATTGTCATGGTTCCAAGAACGGATGACCTTCCCTATGATGAGGTGGCGGAGGTCAAGGATGACTATTGTGCCAGTTGCGGCATCTGTGTCGGCTCCTGTCCCTCGTCAACTCCATTCAGAAAGATGGAGACGTTGATTACCGGTATCGATATGCCGGACCAGTCGATCAACCAGCTGCGTCAGGAGTGTAGAGAGAAACTTGAGGCGCTGGATGATGAGATCCGTGTTGTGATCTTTGGTTGTGATCATGCGGCGGAACTGGAGACGCTCAGCAGTTCAGGAACGGCCGTGGTGTCGTTGCCCTGTACCGGTATGTTGCCGGCATCCTTTATCGACTTTGCCTTCAGAAAGGGGAAGGTGGATGGTGTGTTCATTACCGGATGTCTGGAAAATAATTGCCACTACCGTTTTGGAAATCACTGGCTGGATGAGAGGATCGGGAAGGATAGAAAGCCTGCGCTACGTTCGCGAGTGGATCGTAACCGAATCCAGCTTTTCCGTGCAGAGGAGCCGAGCTTCGACCAGTTGTCAGCCCAGGTTGCAGAGTTCCGTGACTACCTGAAAGGGTATGAAGGAGAAGTGAAAGGCCAGCCAGTGGGCAGTAAGGAGAGTGGAGATGAATAAGATGATGCAGATCGCCGGACAGGCGGTTCTCTATGGGGCCTTCATCGCAGCGACCGGCTATCTCTCTGCTGCCCCCTCGTACCGGCTGATTGAACCGGAAACCGCGATGATCAAGATCAGTTTGGCTCACACCAGTCAGCCCAAGGGAAAATGTGTCAAGCAGACCCCGGAGCAGATGGCCAAGCTGCCGCCCAATATGCGGTTACCGGTAATTTGCCCAAGAGAGCGTTCGCCGATTGATATCGAGCTGGAGCTGAATGGAAAACTGATCCATTCCGATACCATTATGCCTTCAGGTATCAACCATGATGCGGCAGGCTATACTTACAGGAAGATCAAGGTGCCCTCAGGCAGCCATCGGTTAGCGGTGAGGATGCGTGACAATATCGAAACCGAAGGGTTTGATTACACTGCAGAAAAAGAGGTTGCGCTTGCCCCTGCAGATATCCTGGTAATCGACTTTGATTCAAAACATCAGGAATTTGTTTTTGAATAAGAGTAGACGTGTTGTTTGACATATCCAGCAGAGCATCAGCCACTGTAAAAGCATTGGCGACGGCTGATTGCATAGGCTCAGGTGCACCCCCTGTTTGGCGCGGCGGTGGCCTTTTGGGGCCACAGATCTTTGCTACTCAGGGTGTGACCAACACTTTCTCAACCATTCAACCATCGTGAGGTGACTAGCCCAATGATCTCTAGCAAGCACGAATTATCCTACGCATTCAAGGCAGTTGTCGACATTTTCAAAAATGAGGACTATTGCGATACCGACTGTAAGGGTGGGTTCTATTCAGACATGACCATTCACTACTATGCGGATACCCTCTGCAGCCTTGGACGTCTTCTGAGGAAGCGTGAACCGGATGCTACAAATGTGAAAATCTACGAAAACAAGAAAGAGGTAGAGCACGAGGTGCCGCGTAGCCGTTTTTCCAATGCGGATGGTAGTTGGCTCTCAAAGAGTGCGATGTGCGAGAGCAACAAACGCTACACCCCGCTGGAACGTTCAGGAGAGGATGGGTAGCGACTGCCGACAAGAGGCTGGGCAGCTTGTGCTTAGGGAAGCTCTGAAAAAGTCTGTGCGAAATAGATCGTATCTATAACGTTCAAGATCAAGGCGAAGATCGCAGCCAATAGTGAACTATTGGCAAGATTTTCATCCGCCTCGAACAGCCAAAGGCTGGTAACGAAGATATTGGGCGTTATAGGTGAGGTGTGAGATATCCGCTCATGACTTATTCAGGGTTTCCTTAGCCTCCGTTGTTGCCAAGTGGGCCAGGTACAGGAATCTCGTTTGTGCGGGGAAACTCGTCGGGAAGGGTTGGGAATGATCCATCCGGGCCTGAGCTTGTGCTTTTCAACACCCCTTCCATGATATCGAAAGTGATCAGACTCAATATCATGATGATGATAAAAAATATCACACTTCTATAGGGGAGTACTCCGCCGTTGACCCGCTCCAGAAAGAGCAGAATATGGTCAGATACCAGATAGAGTACAATGGCAACTCCGGTAAACAGGATAATTTCCAAGACAACTCTCCTTGTGATTCAGTGTGGGTATTATAAGGGGGATGGTGCCGATAGTTATAGTGGTCAGGGATCCATGTTTGACTGCCATCAAATCACCTTTTCCTCCTGTTGATCTTCCCGGTTGCGAATCGATTGCCAGCAGACCACGAGGAACAGCAGCCCGCCAATTACCGCCAGTAGTCCACCAATCCGGGTAAAACTGGTACTCAGCTGACTATAAAGGTCTCCGGTGCCTACTGAGCCTCCAACCGTTTTCCTGAATGCGCCGTGAGTCCCGGAGATCATCAGTCCGGCAACATGCATCAACTGCCCCACAGCATAGATATAGGGCTGCAGGGTTGCCATCCTGCCACTGGGTGGCTTGAATCCCAGGCGGGGCAGCATCAGGTAGACCAGCCCCATGAATGCCAGTGTGACACCCACAATGGAGCCGTGGTAGTGGGCCGGGATGATGGTGTTAACGCCGGAGATGGCAAAGCCGATGACTCCACCCGCGGCAAACAGGGCAAATGAGGCGATCAATGAGCCGAGAAGAGGGGCGTTGATCGGGCTCCTTGATGTCGCAGGCAATCTGAACAGTCCGACGATCAGCAATAGAGCAACCAGGGTGGGGGCGAGGCTGTTGCCGTAACGCATCAGCCAGGTAAACCAGCTACGGTACTCCACGGAGAGTACATCAAAGGAGAAGAGTATCCAGGGTACCAGAAGCAGCGGGAGAAAACCGGCAAGCAACATCAGTGCGGTGGTACGTGGAGCGGGAAGTGGATTCATGTCGAGTGCAGAGCCCAGTGCCAGCCATGCAATCACCAGTAACGTGGTATAGCAAAACTGTAAAATGTGTCCGTCGGACCAGAACAGAATTTCATAATAGGTTACAGCAGCCCGCTGGGGGTCTTCCGGTATCGCAAAATAGGTGTGAACAAAGGCGGCAGCGGCAATCAGGGTGGCAAGCATGGCGAGCCACCCCCCCAGGTGCAGCAGTTGGTCGGCGGAGTCAGCAGTCCACTGTGGTCGTTGACGGATGGTGGTGGGGGCCAGAAGCAGTATGCCAATCGTGAACAGGGCCAGTCCGGTATGGAATATGGGGTGGTCCAATACCGGGATATAGTTGTTCATTACCGGAGTGGTTGCCCCCAGTAAGGGGGCGATAGAGATAATGACCGTTCCCGTTACCGCAAGGCGCAGAGACCATACTGCGACGGCTGTTGGCCTGCTGAGCTGACTGCACCACAAGGCGCCTCCGATGGAGAGAAACCAGACGAATACAGAGAGGTCAACATGGACCACCAGAGCGGTTCGGAACAGATCGGTCCAGGTGGCGGTATCTACAACCAGAGTACGCAGCAATACCAGGAGAATGGCGGTTAGCCCAGGCACAATCAGGGAAGCCAGTGCAAGATAGATCCAGCCGGAAACCAGAGGGCGTAGTGGGGCAGCGATGGTTGGGCGGTAGTCTGGTTGCAGGTTCATTACTCTTAATCTATTGGTTGTTTGTGGTATGACGGGTGGAGCAGATATCTCATCTGTTGAATAGCATAGGCAGTGTTGCCGTTAGCTGTCATCTTGCCGGTTTTCCTTTTTATCGTTATCCGGCTGTTTCATCATCTTGAATACCCAGATGATTCCCAAGATAAAAAAACTTACATTGAGAATGATTCCGGTGATCCAGAAGGCACCCAATTCTCTCATTTCAGAGCTCCGCTGTTGGTTCAAATAATGGGTTATTGTACGAGCTCTGCGGCTTACCCGCACCATGAATATGGGGGGATGAAAAGCAGCCAAATGCCTCACCAGAGGATTGGTTTGGAGAAGTGAAAATCTGTTTTTTACAGGGTATACTGCGGAGCCGAAGAGGGGCTCTTGAATGTGGTGCAGGGCTGGTCCCCATCTGCCATAGTGTCTATGCTTGGGCAGCTTTTTATCAAGAGCCGGATCAAGATCAAAGACTGAAGAAAGATAATTGCGTAAAACAACAACGATGAAAAAGAGACAAGTGACATACCTGCTGTTATCCACCCTGTTAATGGCTGGATGTGAACAGCTATCAGAAGAGGACAGGGCAATACGTGAGGAGAATTTTGTCAGGGTGGCGGCAGATGGCTCGGTCTATCAGGGGAGTGGAAATTTTGCCGAGGACCCTTGGGACTGTGTCTATGACAAGTCCACCGGTCTGCACTGGGAGGTCAAGCAGAGTGGTCCGGGATTGCGCTCAGCGGATAACACCTATACCTGGTATGACCCGGAAATGCGGGAAAACTTCATTGGTACCCCCAATGGGGGAAGCTGTTCCGGGAGTGATTGTGATGCGATCTCGTTCGTCAATGAGATCAACAAGGAGGGGATCTGCGGACTGAAGGATTGGAATCTGCCGGAAAATATCGAGATGGGCTCGATCGTGTTTATCAGCAAGGACCGAAATATCGACCCGGTCTTCCGTAATTTCTTTCCCAACACCCGCCCGGCAGACTACTGGACGGCATCCACCTACGCATTCCAGGGAGGAAGCGCATGGACATGGGATTTCAAGCTGGGCTATGACCATGTCGACTGGCAGAAAAATCCGAAATATATCCGCTTGGTCAATGGCAAGGTGAGGGATGATTATATCCAGTCTCACAAAAATGACCCCTTTGGCGAGAGACCCGAGAGAAGAGAGTAGGGATGATTACCAGTCTCCGGAATCTGGTCATGATGACCGTCCTGCTTGTGGTAACCCTGAATTTTACCAGTGCCTATCTCAGACATGCCAAATCGGGGTTGGCGTGTGATGAGCCTGCGGTCTGCTATCAGCAGGTTGCGGTTACGGGGGAGATGGTGAACTTCACCGAGAGTGATGGCCTCTACCATTTTGCAACCATGGCGCATCGCGTTATTGCACTGCTGATCGCTGTCTCTGTGTTGCTGCTCACGGTTCGACTGTTTCGTGCAGAGAGAGAGGAGGGGGTGGAATCGCTGAAGCCTTATGCCGTGGTCATGGGAGGGGCGGTGTTATGGCTTGCCGGTCTGGGGGCAGCAGTCGGGGCCTCTCTGCAGGGGTGGGTAATTGCAGGCAATCTGTTGGGTGGACTGTTACTGTTGGTGGCATCGTCGCTGTTGCTGGCGCGGTTGCTGGGGTGGGAGTTGCAGTTCTCACTGAGCAAGGTGGTGTTGATGGGGGGGGGAATGCTGCTCCTTGCTCTGTTTTTTCAGGGGAGTATTGTCTCGACAACCTTTTCCGGGATGATCTGTAGCTCCTTACCGGATTGCGATGGGGTTTGGTGGTCGGACTATCCTCTGACCCAGATACAGATGATGCACCGGTTTTCTGCAGTTGTGACACTGCTCTACTTTGTCGGGATGGTGCTGAGAGGGCTGCAACAGGGATATCGTCATCAACGGTGGGTTCTCCTTGTGTTGCTGTCGATGCTGTTACTGCAGATGGCCTTGGGGGCGATTATGGTTGAGCAGCAACTGCCTCTATTGATAACCACACTGCACTCAACCCTCTCACAGTTGTTGATTGCCGTTCTGGTGACCTACCTGGCGTTGGCTGAGAACCGAGGGACGGCTATATTGGGTGAGCGCAATCATGGATAGTGGTATCGAACAACGGCAACAGGACCGGCGCCTGATTGGCCTTTGGCTCATCACGGTATGTCTTTTGGTCTATGCGATGGTGGTGTTGGGGGGGGTGACCCGTCTCACCGGTTCAGGGCTCTCGATGGTTGACTGGGACCCCTTGATGGGGTGGATTCCCCCCCTGACTCAGGGCCATTGGGAGCATCTCTTCGAGTTTTACCGCCAATCGCCGGAATACCAGAAAATCAATATCGGCATGGATCTGGATGGCTTCAAGTCGATCTTCTGGCTGGAGTTTCTTCATCGCGTGCTGGGACGACTGATTGGGCTCGCCTTCCTGCTCCCCTTTCTCTATTTCCTCTTTACCAGAAAGATTCAACGACAGGAGACTCCAAAGTTTCTGTTGATGTTCCTGCTGGGAGGACTTCAGGGACTGCTTGGGTGGTATATGGTGAAAAGTGGTCTGGTTGACAATCCTCATGTTAGCCAGTATCGGCTTACCGCCCATCTGGCAGCAGCCTTTCTGATCTACGGTTATATGTTCTGGAATGCACTGGGATATCTGCTTCCCGCAGAGCGGCTCCGGATGGGACATGAGCTCTCATTACGTTTCCATAAAGAGGCCCGCTGGTTGACGCTGTTGATTACAGTGACCATTCTGTCGGGTGGGTTTGTTGCGGGCCTCAAGGCCGGCTATGGCTACAACACCTTTCCCGACATGAATGGTCAATATATTCCGGAGGGTTTGTTCAGGAACAGTCCGCTGTGGATCAACTTCTTCGAAAACAGGACAACCGTGCAGTTTGATCACAGGGTACTTGCGATCACCACTCTGGTGATGATTGTCCTGTTCTGGTTCCGTTATCGCCTGCAGCCACTCTCACGCTATGCCTCTGTTGCACTTCACTCGCTGCTACTGGCTGGGGTGATTCAGGTTGTGCTTGGAATCAGTACACTGCTGCTGGTTGTTCCCACGGCGCTGGCTTCAATCCATCAGGCTGGTGCAGTTGCACTCTTTACCGTGGCACTGTTTGTGGTCTATGTGGCGCATCGGGGGAGTGAGCATCCAATCTGAGCCAGCAGTGATTGCTGCTGGCTCAGTGTACGTTGTTGACCAGTTGTGGTTTACCAGTAGCCGTTACTTTCGTTGTATACCTTGAGGGTATTCCACTGCTTGACGCTTATCTTCAGCTGATCTCTGAGCATCTCGGCGTTGACACTGTGTGAGTCTGCCCAGTATCCGTTGCTCTCATTATAGATCGGGGCCTGTTTCTCGATATCTGCAATATCAATGGTTGGGGGCAGCTGGTTGATTGCGGCCTGTGGTGCGGCAGTTGCTATCTGTTGTGAACCATACAGTAGAAGCAGTAATGTAAGCATGTGCTGTTTCATATCAAGTACCTCTATTTTGTAATATTATTAATTTCTTATGAATTAGGGCGAACAAAACCCTTATGTAGTTTCTCCAGAGCAGAAATAGACTGCTCGGTTCAATGTTTTACACTATATCACCACAATATTTCAGAATTGTTTCTGGTATACGGTAATAAGATCCGCTTATTATTTTTCAGATTACCATTAAGGCTGTCGGTTGCCTCCACCGGTATTGAAGAAGCCGATCAGTTTCTCCAGACTCTCCGACTGCTCCAGCAGGGTACGGCTGGCGGCAGCGGTCTCCTCTACCAGTGCTGAGTTGCGCTGATTGACCGCATCGAGCTGGGTAACCGCTGTATTGACCTGTTCAATGCCATTTGACTGCTGACCACTGGCGCTGGCGATCTCGCTCATGATGTCGTTGACATGGGCTACCGACAATCGAATGGACTCCAGTGACTCGCCACTTTCGTTGACCAGTCGACTCCCCTCCTTGACGTGCTGGTTACTCTCATCGATCAGGGTAGAGATCTCCCGTGTTGCATCGGCGGCTCGCTGGGCCAGTGTGCGCACCTCATTGGCGACCACCGCAAAGCCACGTCCATGCTCACCGGCACGGGCTGACTCTACCGCTGCGTTGAGGGCCAGCAGGTTGGTCTGGAAGGCGATGCTGTCGATCAGGTTGATGATATCGGTCATCTTCTGGCTGGAAGAGGTGATCTCCTCCATCGCCTGAATGGTCCGCTCCAGTACCTCAACCCCCTCGCTGGCCTGACTGTTGGCACGCTTGGAGAGGTTGTTGGCCTGACTGGCGTTGTCGGCATTGTGGCGCACGGTAGAGGACATCTCCTCCATGCTGGCCGCAGTCTCCTCCAGAGAGGCCGCTTGTGAAGAGGTGCGGTGAGAGAGCTCCTCATTGCCCACGGTAATCTCCTCAATGCCGTGGTTGAGTCCGGTCACCACGTTGCGCACCTCGGAGACGATGTGTTGCAGATTGCTCAGGGTATTGTTGATCGCATCACTCACCGTCTTCAGCTGACCGGGATATTGCCCCTGAATGGAGGAGCTGAGGTTGCCATCGGCTACCTGCTTCATCACTGCACTGATCTCGCTGATTGCTGCCTCCATCGCCTCCATCGCATGGTCGACATTACTGCGAATCTCTCCCTCCACCTGACTGTCCATGCGGTAGGTGAAATTCCCCTGCACAATTGCCTGCATCACGCTGCTGAGGCCATCACTGGTGCGTTGCAGGCTGGCGACCGCCTCATTTACGTTGTTGCCAAACAGGGCCAGTTCACCCTGTTGCCCCTCGTTGTTGACCCGATGGTGGAACTCTCCGCGGGCTACACCGGCCATCACCTCGTTGACCGCCTTCAGTGCATGTTGGGTTGCCTCCATGCTGCTGTTGATATGTCCCTTCAGCACGCCCAGATCGCCAGGCAGATCGCTGTCGATACGGCTGCCATAATCCCCCTGGGATGCGGTCTGCATCACCGTGCCGACCTCATCGATCGCCCCCTTCAGGGCACGTAGATGGTTGTTGATTGATTCCGCCATCTGTCCCAGCTCATCCTCTCCGTCGACATTGACCTGATGGTCAAAGTGACCGTCGGTGGCAATGGTATTCATCGCAGTGCCGACTGCCTGGACCCCCCCGATCAGACGACGGCTGATGGCGACACCAAGCAGGAAGACGACAATCAGTACCAGCAGGGTAAGTGAGGCGTTCATCAGCAGTGAGAGCCGGGTGGCATTGACCAACTCGCGGGTATGATCGCTAATATCGCTGGAGATCTGGTCGCCCACCCCTTTGAAGATGCCGATGCGCTGGGTTGCCAACTGGAACCACTCGCTCGCCTCAACCCCCTCAATCTGGGTGGCCAGCGCCTTGATGGCCATCAGGGCGGGGCGGTCGATGATCTTGATCAGCTTCTCCATCTCCTCGCCCTTTATCTTCTGCTTCTTCGCCAGCTCCAGCACCTTGTTGTAGTCGCCCAGCACGTAGTGGATGTCACTGATCCGTTCCCGCTCCCTGTCGGTGGTGCCGGGCAGCGTGCTGAGCTCTTCGAGAATGGTCATCGCAGCCTTGTAGTTCTGAATGACCATGCGGCGCTCACGGGGACGCTTTCTCAGTACGTAGTTCTTGAAGTTGTGAATCAAACCGCCGTAACCGATGACCGACTGCAATCGGGTGATCAGTGCCACCTTCTTCCCCTTGGAGAAGATCACATCCCGCATCTCCTGATAGCGTTTCTGGTCGAATTGAGACTGTTTCTCCTCCCATAGCAGCTTCTGGTTGGCAGCGATGTTGCTTTCCAGCCCCTTCAGATAGATCGCCTGATCGGCAATAAAACCGCGTACCGTCAGCATCTTGTTATCATTGTAGAGGCCTCTGGCAAAGAGGCCGTTCATCATCCCGCGCTCCTGTCCGATGCGCTCCTTGATCCAGAGGGCAGCAGAGAGGGCACGCAGCTGGCGGGCCAGCGTTCCTTCACTCACCATGCCGCTGATGCGGTCAATGATCTCCAGAGCCTGGGTATTGGTGGCAGAGTAGTAGGCAAAACCACCGTTGTCGGGGGCGAGGGCGTCAATTGCGGTACGGATGGTGTCACGCATCTCTACCTGCTGCAGCAACTGGATGGTGCGCTCCTCGACGGCGGCATCCTTGTGTTCAAAGCGGCTGAGAAACTGCTGCAGACGGGCAACCGCCTCGTCGACCAGCTGTCGCTGTTCCTTTACCTTGTCCCCCAGCTGGGTCCCCTTGCTGCCGAGGAATCCGGCACTGAGGCCGCGTTCTACCGCCATGTTGTGGGCCAGATGGTCGAGCGCCTGTCCCAGATTGACCAGCTCCTGAGTCTGTTTGATCTGCTGCTGTTTGCTCCACTTGTCGGAGATATTGAAAGAGGAGAGTAGTAATAAGCCGAGTACCGGAAACAGCAGAATCAGGATGATCTTGTTACGGATGGAGAGGTTATTCAACATGCTGCTATCCTCGGTAGTTCATCGATGGTGCCACTTACGACCAGACTGGAATTTACACCATAAAAGAAGCCGATGTCATTCTCGTTGATGTAAATCAATGCATAATGAATAACTAATATACTTCCTGCGAGTCATTACAACCCTCTGTCACTGCTATCTGCCGTCTGTCGCAACCCCCTGCAAAGGTGTGATGTCCCCTCTACGCTGTAGTGCAAACAGGGTGTCAGACAGGAGATGGAAAGATGCGAATGGCGATGGTTGTGGTGTTGTGTGGAGTGCTTTGGGGGGAAGCAATGGCCCTTGGTGATGTGGAGTTGCAGCAACGTTTTTCCTCACTGAAACAGGAGTTTATGCGCTGTGTGGAGGGTAGTGGGGATGTTGATGTGTTACATGCCGATCTCCGGGAGTTGGTTGAGGCAGATCCACAGTCACCGCTGTTTCTGGTCTATCTCGGCAGCAGTGAGACCCTGATAGCACGGGATGCCTGGTGGCCCTGGACCAAGATGCGCTATCTGGAGTCGGGGCTCGACAAAATCGACCGGGCGCTGGCACTGCTGCGCCCTGAACATGAGCAGCAGCGGGTCGGCAAGGCCGTAGTGGGGGAGTGGGTGCGGACCACCGCCCACCAGACCTTTCTCAAGGTGCCTGAATTTTCCAACCGCAGCCAGCATGCAGAGGAGCTGGCGCAGCAATTGAAGCAGTACCGGGAGGGGGGACAGTGAACCAGCCACTACTGGAACTGAAGCAGGTGAGCCGCCACTACTGGCTCGGTTCGGAGCAGGTCAACGGGTTGAAACCGACCTCGATAGAAATCGAACAGGGGGCCTTTACCGCATTGACCGGCCCCTCGGGCAGTGGCAAGAGCACGCTGCTCAACCTCTGTGGACTGATTGATCGTGCCGACAGTGGTGAGATCCGGCTGCAGGGAGAGGCGGTCACCGATCTCGATGAGGTGGCGTTGACGCAGATTCGCAGACAGCAGATCGGCTTCATCTTCCAATCCTTCAACCTGGTTCCGGTGATGAGTGTCTATGAGAATGTGGAGTATCCACTGCTGCTGGAGCGAGGTGCGCGCAGCGCCCATCAGGCGGTGAGTGAGATTCTGCAACATGTCGGACTGGCGCCGTTTGCCCACCATCTGCCGGATCAGATCTCCGGCGGGCAGCGTCAACGGGTCTCTATTGCTCGGGCACTGGTGAAGCAGCCAACGCTGGTAATTGCCGATGAACCGACCGCCAACCTGGATGGAGAGACCGCCACCCAGGTGATCGATCTGATGCACCGTATCGGACGGGAGTGGGGGAGCACCTTCCTGATTGCCACCCATGACCCCAGAGTGGCGCAGCGTTGTGATCAGCAGATTCAACTGGTAGATGGGGAGGTGATCTGATGCGCTGGATCTCGTTTGCCTTTGCCAACCTGATGCGTAACCGCAGGCGTTCACTGGTGATGCTGCTGGTAATCAGTGTCGGGGTCAGTGCAGTACTGGTTGGGGGGGGCTTTGCCCTCTACACCTACGATTCGTTGCGGGAGATGTCGGCCCGTGAGCATGGTCATCTGATTCTGGCTCAACAGCACCACTTTGAGCGCCATGAGGAGAGCCCGCTGCAGTATGGGTTGAGTGGATACCAGCGCTACCGATCGGCGCTGGAGCTGCTGCCGGAGGTGCGTGCAGTGCTGCCGCTGCTCTCTTTCAGTGGACTGATCAGCAATGGCGACAAGTCGGCGGTGTTTCTGGGGAAGGGGGTGACGGCGGGAGAGTTCCGGGTCAAGGGGCCGTTTCTCAAGGTGTTGGAGGGGCGTACGCTGCCGACCCGGCCGGTGGAGGGGGAGGATCCTGCGGTGATGATTGGTCAGGGGCTGGCAGAGAAGATGAATGCGACCATTGGCAGCTCACTGACCCTGCTCTCCACCACGGTGGATGGGGCACTTAATGCGTTGGATGTGAAGGTGCACGGGGTCTACAGCACCGGTGTCCCCGATCTCGACAAGCGCAACCTGCTGCTGGGGCTGGAGGCGGCCCAGTTCCTGATGCGCAGTGAGAAGATCTCCACCCTCGGGGTTCATCTGACCGAGACGACACTGACCGCACCTCTCCAGCAGCAGTTCCGGCAGCAGTTCCCGGAGCTGGCGATCCAGAGCTGGCGGGACCAGGCCTTCTACTATGTTGCGGTAAAGGGGCTCTACAACCGCATCTTCGGCATGTTGGGGGGGATTGTGCTGCTGATGGTCTTCTTTGCCATCACCAATGCGCTCACCATGAGTGTGGTAGAGCGTACCCGGGAGATCGGTACCCTGCGGGCACTGGGGACTCACCCCTATGAGATTGTGCGCAACTTCATTCTGGAGGCGCTGGCGATGAGCAGTGTCGGCGTGGTGGTGGGGAGCCTGCTGGCTACAGGGATTGCTCTTTTCCTGATGTTTGCCGATTTCCAGATGCCCCCTCCGGGGCGTTCCGAGGGCTATCCCCTCCATGTGGAGATCAACGGCTGGCTGATGCTGTGGACCGCACTGGGTGTCACCCTGCTGTCGATAGTGGCGGCCTGGATCAGCAGCCGTAAGGCATCCCGTTTACCGATTACTGAGGCATTGGCTCATGTTTAGGGAAACTCTGAACAAGTCGCTATTCGCGCCTCATTCAGAGCTCCCTGGCAAGTTTTCTATGGGGGAAGGGGCAACATATCGGGCACTTAATAACGGGAGGCGTACTCCCTTCCCCCAAACCCCCATCCCATCAGGGCCTGTTCAG
>CAYFOU010000030.1:0-19134 GCA_964344805.1 uncultured Piscirickettsiaceae bacterium
CTGACGGGGTTCACAACATATCATTGCGAGGGGACCAATACGGTCGACCATAAATCGTCGGCGGCAATCATACCAAAATTGACCTGAAGATGATCAATTTTGTTGGCACTCACATCCACCCATTGGCCGACTGTATCACCTTCTTTCGACCAGATCACCATGAGCAAATTGGTGAATAATCGAGGAGACCAGCGTCTGATATGGGATCCCTCTCTGGAAGGCAATGGAACGGATTTTCTGGATATCCTGTTCCTGTACTCGTACAGTAATAGGCTTCTTTTTGACGGTCTCGGCTACAGCCGCCTGCAGCTCTTCGATGCGTACAGTGAGGTTTGGTACAGCCTCATATTCATCACGCTCCACAGCATCAACAATGGCTGATTCTTCAGCATCCAGCACATCATATTTTTGATCGCTCATCGATACTTCCTCTGCATTTTTCGATCTCTGAACATGGTTTTGAGAAACATTTTATCTTCATCAACAACGTAAGGGACGGTAACCACATATTGGTCGATTTCCAGCACCATCAAACGCTGATGTGATCGTTCTGTATCAGGATGTTCAAGGTCAGCCAAAACACGCCCATCCATTATGGCCTCGAGCGCATCCTCAAAAGAGAGGCCTCGCTCTTTTTGCAAGCGTTGATTTTTCTCATCATCCCACTCAATGATCATTTTACAAACAGTATCTCATATACATTGAATGTCAATATTTTGATCACTTGTAAGGGTGTTGTTGCGCCCATACAAGTTTCTCTGGACGGCTCAACTTTTTCAGTTTCGGTTCTGCAATCGAGGCGGCACTGCGACTCTCAAACGACTCAACCCCCAAAATCCGAATCGGTCGATTGATGCGGGTGAACTTCGCCCCCTTCCCCTGCTGATGCTTGGCAAAGCGCTGCTCGACATTGTTGGTGATGCCACAGTAGAGATAGCCATTCTCACACTCCAGCAGATAGAGATACCAGGGTTGAGCCTCCACTACTTGCGCTTGGTAAAGGTCTTCAGCCGCTTGCGCTTCTTGATCTGGCGATCGGTCAATTTGTTCTTGCGCCCGGCATAGGGGTTGCTGGAGGTCTTGAACTCCAGTCGTACCGGCGTTCCATCGAGCTTGAAGGCCTGGCGAAACTGGTTCATCAGGTAGCGCTTGTAGGCATTCGGCACCGACTGCAGCTGGTTGCCATGAATCACGATACGGGGCGGGTTCTGCCCCCCCTGATGAGCATAACGCATCTTGATGCGGTGACCATGGACCAGCGGTGGCGGATGGGCGGCAACCGCCTGCTCCAGCACTTTGGTCAACTCAGGGGTCTTCATCTCCTTGCGCGCAGCGCGGTAGGCTCGATTGACCGAGGCGAAGAGGTCTCGAATGCCGCTGCCATGCAGCGCCGAGATGGTGTGCATGGTGGCGTAGTCGATGAAGTGGAGGCGACGCTCCAGCTCATCCAGATTGCGTTTGCGCTCATCCGGCTCCATGCCGTCCCACTTGTTGAAGCCGATCACCAGCGCTCGACCAGAGTCGATCACCATCCCCAGCAGGGTGGCATCCTGATCGGTCATCCCCTCACGAGCATCCATCACCATGATCACCACATTGGCCTGCTCGATCGCCTGAAAGGCCTTGATCACGCTGAACTTCTCCACCATGTCATGGACCTTGCCACGACGCCGTACCCCGGCGGTGTCGATCAGCTTGTAGCTGCGTCCATTCTCCTCGAACGGCACCTCGATACTGTCGCGGGTGGTGCCCGGCATATCGAAGGCAAGCACCCGATCCTCACCGATCAGGCGGTTGATCAGGGTCGATTTGCCCACCTTGGGGCGCCCCACCACCGCTACCCGAATATCCTTCTCATCCTCCTGATCATCTTCTTCATCGACCGGGAAGGGTTCCAACACATGCTCAATCAACGCATTGATCCGATGGTTATGAGCCGCCGAAATCGCCAGTGGCTGCCCCATCCCCACCGCATAGAACTCGGCACTGGCCATATCCTCATCCAGCCCTTCAGTCTTGTTGATCACCAGATAAACCGGCTTGTCGAGCTGACGCAGGCGGTTGGCAATGGTCTCATCGGCCGCAGTCAATCCACCCCGGCCATCAACCAGAAACAGTATGCAGTCCGCCTCTTCGATGGCAACCCACACCTGCTCCTCCATCAGGGTTTCGATCCCCTCCGGGTCATCACTGAGGCCACCGGTATCGACCACCATATAGGGGCGAGCACCACTCTCCCCCCCCATATCAAACTGCGCCATGCCGTATTGGCGATCCCGGGTCAGTCCCGGCTGATCGGCCACCAGCGCATCACGGGTTCCAGTCAGACGGTTAAAGAGCGTCGACTTCCCCACATTGGGACGACCCACCAGTGCAACAACAGGAACCATATGGATACTCTCTGAACGGCTCAATCAGGGGGTGATCAGGGAGAGATTGCCACTCTCCCCATAACTGACGACCGCATCGCCGTAGGCCAGCACCGGAGCAGAGACCCCCGCCTTGTCAACCTGAATGCGACCCACAAAACGGCCATCCTCGGCGGCCAGCCAGTGGAGGTAGCCCTCGCTGTCTCCCACCACCAGATGCTGCCCGGAGACCAGCGGTGTGGTCGGCGCACGATTGTGCAGGTTGACCTGCTTCCACAGCGCACTACCATCATTGCGGTCAAAGGCCCAGACGCTGCCGCTCTGGTCTGCAACAAAGAGATATTGACCATTTACGCTGGGGGCACTGAGTCCACTCAGCTTGCGCTTCCAGAGCAGCTCCCCCTGCTCGGTATCGAGTGCCACAAAGTTGCCCTGATAGCCGATCACATAGAGGGTATTCCCCGCCACCACCGGGGTCGCATCGATATCCACCATACGCTCGATCTCGGTACGCCCACGCGCGGTGGTGACCGACTTGAGCCACAGCTCACGTCCATCCTTCAACGACAGCGCGACCACCTCACCACTATCCAGTCCAGCGAAGACCTTGCCAGCAGCGATCGCCGGGGAGCCGGTCCCCCGCAGGGTCAACACCGGCACCTCACGCTCATAGCTCCAGAGGATGGTGCCATCCTCACTGTTGATTCCGGTCAGCTTGCCATCGGCAGTGCGCACCACCACGACGCCATCCGCCTCAGCCGCTGGTGCCAACACCTCACTCAACAGCGAGACCGCCCAGCGCTCCTGCCCCTGACTGCGATCCAACGCCACCAGGCGCCCGGACTCGGTACCGACATAGAGATGTTTCTCACCTACCGCAACCCCACTCATGATCCGTTCATTGAGGGAGGCACTCCAGACCAGATCACCAGAGGGGAGCGCTACCGTGGTGATATTCCCCTCCACCTCTGCAGCATAGAGCCGCTTGTCGGCAATCTGGTGGTTGAGCTTGACGATCAGCTCATCAGTCCCTTCCCCTACATCATGGTTCCAGACCACCAATGGGGCCACTTCCGCTTTATAGGCTTTCAGCTCTGCAGGGGCATAACGATCCGACTTCTTGTCCCCCATCCAGTCATCCACCGTATCGGTTACGGTGGAGCACCCAGAGAGCAGCATCGCTGCCAGCAATGGGGCACTGTAACGCGACAGGCGTTTCATTACGGGGTCACCTCGGCCAGCTTCATCTCCAGCAGGTCACGACGTCCATCCATCGCATCAGCCAGCTGCAGTGCCTCGGCGTAGGCCTGCTGGGCCGCAGTGTTGTCCCCCTGCTTGCGCAGTGCATCACCCTTCACCTCGCTGTAGTGAGAGCCGTAGATACTCTCGGACTCCAGCGCCAGCTGCTTCAGGGCCTGATCAGCATCCCCCTCACTCAGATAGCTGCGGGCAATCCCGAGACGCGCCAGCTGACGAGAGGATTCAAAATCGCTGTTATCGAGCACCCACTGGTAGTGGACACGGGCTGCAGCCCCCTCCCCCTGATCCATCTTCATCGCCGCCAGCGTCAGTGCGCCATTGGCCGCATAGACAGTGCCCGCATACTGATTCAGCAGCTGGTCACCGATGGTGGACGCCTTCTCCTTGTCATTCTGCATCAGTGCCCCCTGCATCTGCTCGAAGAACTGGGAGGCTGCCATTCCCTGGGTATCGACATACTGGTTCCACGCCTTCCAGCCGAAGAGGATCGCCAATCCCACCGAGACGCCCAGTACCAGCGAGGTACCGTTCTCATTCCACCACTTCTTTAACTGCTCGATCTCATCCTGATCGGTTGTATTCACTTCCATCGTATTTTTCCATCCTGTTGGGAAAATAAACCGTTAATTATAGCTGGATAGCTGTTTTACTACATCCTCTACAGAGAGCGTCTGCTGTTCCAGCTCTCCCTTCAGATCTTTCAGCGTGATCGTACCCTGCTCCAGCTCATCATCCCCCACCACCAGCGCAAAGCGGGCACCGGAGCGGTCGGCACGCTTGAACTGTGCCTTGAAACCGCCACCACCAAGATTGGAGACCAACTGCAGTCCGGGCAGTGCATTACGCAGCTGCTCGGCCAGCGCCAGCCCCGCCTCATTCGCCTTCTCGCCAGCCAACACCAGATAGCCATCCGGTGCTGAATCCGTCGAGAAGGAGTCACGTTCCCGGATCAGCTCAATCAGTCGCTCCAGCCCAATGGCAAAACCGACCGCAGGCGTCGCCTTGCCGCCGATCTGCTCCACCAGCCCGTCATAGCGACCACCGGCACAGATGGTCCCCTGCGCTCCCAATAGATTGGTCACCCACTCAAATACGGTACGGCCATAGTAGTCGAGGCCACGCACCAGTCGTGGATTGATCTCGTAGCCGATTCCCATGCTGTCGAGTGCCGCCTTGAGTTGCTCGAAGTGGGCACGATCCGCCTCATCGAGTGAGTCCTCCAGCACCGGTGCGCCAGCAATCATCTCCGCCATGTCCGAATTTTTGCTGTCGAGAATACGTAGCGGATTGCTCTCCAGGCGACGCAGGCTGTCTTCATCCAGCAGATCGATATGCTGCTTGAAGTAGGCCACCAGCTTCTCACGATAGAGCGCACGGGAGTCGGCCGAACCGAGGGTATTGAGCTGCAGCACCACATCCTCAATCCCCAGCTGCTTCCAGATACGGGCGGAGATGGCAATCAGCTCTGCATCGACATCGGGGCCTTCCAACCCGAAGACTTCCACCCCAAACTGGTGGAACTGGCGATAACGGCCGCGCTGCGGGCGCTCATGGCGGAACATCGGCCCGGTGTACCAGAGGCGCTGGGCCTGCGCACGCAACATCCCGTTCTGGATCACCGAGCGGACACAGCCTGCGGTCCCCTCAGGGCGCAGCGTCAGGCTATCGCCGTTGCGATCCTCGAAAGTGTACATCTCCTTCTCGACAATATCGGTCACCTCACCGATGGCACGCTTGAAGAGGCCGGTCTTCTCCACAATCGGCATCCGCACCTCTTGGTAGCCGTAGCCGTTGAGGGTGTTGCGCAGGGTCTGCTCCACCGCCTGCCAGAGGCCGGAATCCTCCGGCAACAGGTCGTTCATTCCACGGATGGACTGTATTTTTTCACTCATAGTTCGGATTATTTCAAATTTGGAAAGACTACTCGGCCCAGAGGACCGATAGATCAAAAGTAATGGCATCAAATGGAGGCACAGAGACCGGGTTGTCCTCTTCCAGTGCAGCAATCATCGTCCACTGCCCCTCCCGGTTCTCGAAGGCCTCCAGCGTATGCAGATCGGGATCAACCAGCCAGATATATTGTACGCCCCGCTCGGCATAGATGGGCATCTTCTCAATCCGGTCTACCCGAGCCGTGGAGGGGGAGAGAATCTCGCAGACCCAGTCCGGTTCCAGCTCAAACCAGGCAGTCTCTGGAAGGGTCGGCATCCGCTCTTTGCGCCACCCTGCCAAATCAGGCACCAACACATGGGCTTCCAGATGAAGCTCAGGCTCATCGAGAATCCACCAGCCGCCGGGGCCTCCGATTTTTCTGCCAAATGGCCCGATCAATTCATATCCCAATGAGGAATAGGCCATCGCATGTCTGGGCGCAGGGCGTGGATGGGTATGGAGCTGTCCATTGATAATCTCTGCCACCAGATGCTCCGGGGCATTCAGAATATCTTCATAGGTTGCCTGCTGGACTGCCGGTTGTGCCATGATTTCGCCGAGACTCAGTTACACTTTCAATAGGATAGCACATTCACTGGCGTACACTGAGCTGCTCCCGTACCTGTCGTTCCAACTCATCAACCAGTTGCTGATTGTCGATCTTGTGATCTGGAGTGCCATTCACATAGATCAGATTCGCGGGGTCTCCTCCAGTCACCGCAACCGCCACCTCTTTCGCCTCGCCGGGGCCATTGACCACACAGCCAATCACCGCCACATCGATCGGCTCAATGATGTCCTCCAGCCGCTCCTCCAGCGCATTGACCGTGGCAATCACATCAAAGCTCTGACGTGAACAGGAGGGGCAGGCAATCAGGTTGACCCCCTTACTTCTCAAATGAAGACTCTTGAGGATATCGAACCCCACCTTGATCTCCTCCACCGGATCGGCCGCCAGCGAGACCCGGATGGTGTCGCCAATACCATCGGCCAGCAGCAGCCCCAGCCCGACCGAGGATTTGACCGAGCCACTGCGCAGACCACCCGCCTCGGTAATGCCGAGATGGAGCGGCTGCTCGATCTGATCCGCCAGCAGCCGGTAGGCATCGACGGTCATAAAGACATCAGAGGCCTTGAGGCTGATCTTGTACTCTTGAAAATTGAGGCGGTCGAGATAGTCGATATGACGCATCGCCGACTCCACCATCGCCTCCGGGGTCGGCTCCCTGTACTTCTTCTGCAAATCTTTTTCGAGCGAACCGGCATTGACCCCAATGCGGATCGGAATATTGTGATCCCGTGCCGAGGCGACCACCTCTCGCACCCGATCCTCACGCCCGATATTACCGGGGTTGATGCGCAGACAATCGACTCCCAGTTCCGCCACCCGCAATGCAATCCTGTGATCAAAGTGGATATCGGCTACCAGTGGCACCGTGGTCTGTTTACGGATCTCACCAAAGGCCTCGGCCGCCTCCATATCGGGGATGGAAATACGGACAATATCGGCCCCTACCTGCTCCAGCGCCCGTACCTGATCCACTGTCGCCGCCACATTGGCGGTATTGGTGTTGGTCATGCTCTGCACCGAGATTGGGGCATCGCCCCCTACCGCAACAGAACCGACATGGATCTGGCGGGATACCCTGCGTTTAATTGAGGAGGTGTGGGTCACTCCGCCCCTCCCAGCACAAAGGTGGCGATATTGTTATCGTCGATATAGTTGAGGTGATCAAACGGCTCTCCATTGAACTTCACCCGCACTCCGATTGCATTACCGAGATTGATCTCCAGCGGCAGCGGCCCCTCAAAATCCTCCACCGCACCGGCATCCAGCATGCGCTTCACCAGCACTCGCCCCAGACCATCAGTCACCTGGGTCCAGGAGCGGTCGATATAACGAATGGTCACCGTACCACGGGTAGGTACAGCCAGTTTCTGACTCAGTGTCTCGCTTTGTGGTTTACTCTGCGGTGGTTCAGCTAGCGGTGCCGCACGCTCTTCCAGCGGAGTCTCTGCTACCTGCTCTGCTTCAACAGACGACTCAGGCGCAGTTACAGTCTCTGCTGCAGGCGCTTCAGTTTCAACACCAGCCGCTGCTTCTGTCACCGCTGACACCGATTCGTCATTGGCACTCTCTTCAACCGGTTGGGCAACCACTGTCGAAGGTTCACTCTTCTCTACAACGGGTGCCGTCTCCACTTTTGGCTCAACCAACGTAGCTGGTCTGGTAACCTCTGCCGGTGCCGTAATCGCCTTCGGCACTCCCCCCACCCCCAGCAGCCCCTTCAAACTACCGATATTTCCCCCGGTGACGATCCAGAGCACAACCACCAGCGCAACCACCAGAAACGGAAGCAGGGTCCGCTTGCCCATGTAGTCGATCTTCTTGTGCTCCTCAATCGCCAGCTCGGAGACCTGACAGGAGGTGATCTGCCCCGGCTGTATCTCTACCCCAAGATAACGGGCATAGTTGCGCAGAAAGCCCTTGCAGTAGACCTCTGGCAGGCCGTGGGGGGCCTCACAATCCTCCTCGAAGGATTGCAGCAGTGCTGGGTCAAGCTTCAGATGGTGGGCAATATCCTGAATCTTCATCCCCTTCTCTTTGCGCTTGAGGCGCAACTGCTCCCCCAGCGAGAGACCGGAAGAGTCCCCCAATCCGGTTTCAATCGTTGTCTGTTGCTCTATCTCACTCATGACCGCTCCTCTCCACAAGCTTTCTGGTTGTTTCTGGCAATTTCCGGTGTGGCATATTGTGGGGCATGGATCGCCTGTTGGAAATGGGAAACCGCCTCCTCTCTGCGTCCCATGCGGCAGAGCAGCACGCCGTAACCATTTTCCGCCTCCGGATAGAGGTGACGACGCTGCAGTGCCTGCCGGAAATGGTGCTCCGACAGACTGTTCTCACCACGCTGCATATGGATCAATGCCAATCCATAGTGGGCCTGATAGCCGTTGCCACGCTCGGCAACCCCATAATCTACCACTTTTTTCAGGTATTTCTCTGCCTGATCGAGCTGTTTCTGTTCCAGATAGGCGAGCCCCAACTCCAGATGGGCGCTCTCCTGCTCTGTGGTGGAGAGCGTTTTTGAGGGTTGCAGGGCGCACCCTGCCAACAGGAACAACAGCCCCCCTCCGATCCAGTGCTGCACGCTATTCCACATCGACCGTCTGACTACGCCGGGTCCGATCCTTGAACTGTCCCGCCAGCTGTCCACAGGCGGCCTCGATATCCTCCCCCCGGGTTTTACGAGTAACCGTGGTCAGCCCCGCCTTGATCAGATGGTTGCGGAAGCGGTCAATCGCCTTCTGGGTTGGACGCTGGTACGCCCCTCCCGGATAGGGGTTGTAGGGGATCAGGTTGATCTTCGAGGGGACCTTTTTCAGCAGTTGAATCAGCGCCCGCGCATCCTCATCACGATCATTGATGCCCCCCAGCAAAATATATTCGATGGTGACCCGTGCCCGTGGCGAGCCCTCTACATAGCGCTGACAGGCGGCCACCAGCTCCTTCAGCGGATACTTCTGGTTGATCGGTACAATCTGGTCACGCAATTCATCATTGGTGGCGTGAAGCGAGACCGCCAGACTGACATGACACTGCGCCTTGAGTTTGTCGATCATCGGTACTACACCGGCGGTACTGAGGGTAACGCGACGGCGCGAGAGGCCGTAGGCGAAGTCCTCCATCATCAGCTCCATCGCCGAGACCACCGCCTCGAAATTGAGCAGCGGCTCGCCCATCCCCATCATCACCACATTGGTGATCACCCGCTGATGAGAACCGGGCCCTTCTCGTCCCAGCAAGCGATCCGCCAGCCACAATTGGGCGATGATCTCTGCCGAGGAGAGGTTACGGCTGTAGCCGTGCTGCGCGGTGTTACAGAAGGTGCAGTTGAGGGTACACCCCACCTGCGAGGAGACGCAGAGGGTGCCGCGCTCCCCCTCCGGAATGAAGACGGTCTCGACCGAGTTGCCATCCTCCAGCTTGAACAGCCACTTGCGGGTGCCATCCTTGGAGAGGCGGTCTGCAATCACCTCCGGCAGTTTTACCTCTGCCGCCTGCTCCAGCTTCTCCCGCAGCACCTTGCTCAGGTTGGTCATCTGCTGGAAGTCGGTAACCCCCTGCTGATGAATCCACTTCATCACCTGAGAAGCGCGAAAAGCCTTCTCCCCCTGCTCGGAGAAGAAGGCTTCCAGTTGTGCTCGATTGAGCCCCAGTAAATTAACCGTCATTACCTTAGGCAATAACCGTTCAGATTTCGTCCGAACGGCTTCAGGACAAGGCTGAAAATGTGAGTTTACAAATGTAAATGATCATTTTCGAACGCAGTACTGGAGTCGTTCGGGCGTAAGCTGAATGGTTATTTAACGGGTGCGTTCACAGACGCCTTCTGGGAAGAAATATTTAATTTCTTCTGCAGCAGTTTCTGGGGCATCAGAACCGTGTACCGCATTCTCGTCTACGGTCTCGGCAAAGTCAGCACGGATAGTTCCCTCGGCCGCTTCCTGTGGGTTGGTAGCACCCATGATCTCACGGTTCTTGGCAATCGCGTTCTCACCTTCCAGAACCTGAACCATGACTGGACCAGAGGTCATGAACTCAACCAGATCATTGTAGAAAGGACGCTCCTTGTGAACGGCATAGAAACCACCCGCCTGCTCCTTGGTCATGTGCAGCATCTTGGAGGCAACGATCTTCAGACCGTTGGACTCGAAACGGGAGTAGATCTTGCCGATTACGTTCTTGGCGACTGCATCCGGCTTGATGATAGAAAAGGTGCGCTCGATTGCCATTGTTATTTCTCCATAAAAAACCGACCCGCAGCAGTGCGGGTCCTGTTGAATCGAAAGTGAATCAAAATTTTGCGGGCGGATTTTACCATTAAGGCGGGGAATTTTGTCCGAATAATTGCATCCGGGAAAAAGCCTGAGCCTCCCCTCGATTACAGGATATGATGCCGCCCTCACCCACTACTTCGGCAAATGATCGGCATGAACGACACCCCCTTCTCTACCCTCGAACTCTCTTCCGCCATGGTGCACAACCTGGAACGTCTGGGGTACCAGAGCATGACCCCGGTACAGGCCGCCACCCTGCCGATAATCCTTCGCGGCAAGGATCTACTGGCTCAGGCCAAAACCGGCAGTGGCAAGACCGCCGCCTTCGGGATCGGCCTGCTCAACAGAATCGATGTCCGCCAACAGCAGGTTCAAGCGCTGGTACTCTGCCCAACCCGGGAGCTGGCCGATCAGGTGGCCAAGGCGCTGCGCCAGCTGGCGCGGGCCATCCCCAACACCAAGATTCTCACCCTCTCCGGTGGCGTTCCGTTTGCCCCCCAGCAGAACTCCCTGCGCCACCCGCCCCAAATCGTGGTGGGGACACCGGGCCGGGTACTGAAACATCTACAGAAAAAGAGCCTCTCTCTAGACACACTGACCACACTGGTACTGGATGAGGCTGATAGGATGCTGGATATGGGATTTATCGAGGAGATCGAGACCATTATCCGTGCCACCCCGAAAACGCGACAAACCCTGCTCTTCTCTGCCACCTACCCGGCCGATGTGCGTACGCTGAGCGATTCGATTCAGCGAGATACCGCCCATATCGAGACCGTCAGCGAAGAGCCCCCCAACCGGATTGAGGAGCACTTCTACCAGACACCCCACCGGGAGCGGTTGGAGACTCTGCTCCGCATCCTCTCCCACCATCCCTCAAGCAACACCCTGATCTTCAGCAACACCAAGCAGCAGTGCCGGGAGATCAGCCAGCAACTCAACCAGAGACAGATCGACACCCTGGCCCTGCATGGAGATCTGGACCAGCGCCAGCGCAATGATGCGTGGATACAGTTCTCCAATGGCAGTTACCCGGTGCTGGTCGCCACCGATGTGGCCGCCCGCGGACTCGACATCAGCCAGTTGGGGATGGTGATCAATTATGAGGCCCCACAGGATGGAGCCACCTATACCCACCGGATTGGACGTACCGGACGGGCCGGAGAGCATGGTCTTGCGATCACCCTGGTCAGTCCACGGGATGAGGAGCGGGTTGCAACCTTCTCCACCCCTGCACCAACACTGACTCCCACCTCACAACTGCCCGAATCCTCCCTGGATGGACTACAGGCGGAATATCAGACCTTGCTGATCCAGGGCGGAAAACGGGACAAATTGCGCCCCGGAGATATTGTCGGGGCTCTAACACAAGGTGGAAAACTATCTGGTGATCAAATCGGGAATATCAATATTTTTGATCGCCAAAGCTATGTTGCAGTAAAACACCCTCTTGCCAAGAAGGCCTGCTCACTATTGGAACAGGGCAGGATCAAGAAGCGCAAATTCACTACGCGGCTACTGGGAAAAACGAAATACAACTGCTCCCACTATTGAGACGGGAACAGTTGTTTCTCTTGAATTAGCGGCAATCTACCCAAGAAGTCCGACGAAAGCGAAGCCAACACCAATATAGACGGCTGCTTCAATTGAGCCGATAGCGATATTACGCTGCTCACCGACTTCTTCACCTACATTGATCCCCGGCAGGATGGCATGTCTCATTCCGACAGAGATCATCGTTTGAGCAACAAACATCACAACTGCCATCATTCCCCAAGAAGCGATAGACCAGACCATAAGATCAGGAGCATAGATCACCACTCCAGATGTAGCAGTAACGGCGAGCGCAACACCAATACGGTGGCCGGCAAAGCGAATCGCCAGCGCCATATTGCCGCCATTGATCTCACTGGCAAAGGTACGGTCATTCTTATTATGGCGGGAGGCAAAGACCTTCATCCGATATGCTGTCGCAGCCATCATCAGCAGCTGAGAGATAACATAGATTACAAGCACCATGGCCAACCCGAGGTAGGTGGTTCCATCGACCCATGTCATCGCTGAGCGCACGATGATTGCGGTCGCAATCATATTACCGGCATCGATAATCGCTGCACCCATGTTGCCGTTCATAATCCCGTCATGAATGTTCAACTCAGACAGAATGATCTTATCGAAGATTTTCCTAGTGACTGCCATCAAGGCAATCGCCATAACACCGCTAACCACCATGAGCGTGAGCTCATCGACATAGGATTGTCCAGCATCACCTGATACGACCCCCATCATCAGAATGGCAACAGCGATCATGGCACCGGCAACCGTAATACCAACAGCAAAGTTGTCGTGCTTGGCCAGAAGATCCTTGATTGAGATATCTGAGAGGGAATCCATATACCATCGAAGTCCGGCCATGATGCCAAACATTACGATGAAGTCGATTACGTAATACATCAAAGATGCATCAGAGAGCATAATAAGTAGTTTGAAATTTTCCATAATTATTATCCTTTAAAATTTGTCTGTTACTTGCCGCGACCAAAGCTACGTGATGACCGGCTGCTGTTTCTGGAGCTTGCACCAAATATACTTGATGAGCGCTTCCCTGAGTTTCCAGCATTTTTATTGGACCTGAAGGAGCTGAACGCAGAGCTTGAGCGCTTGTCCGTTTTACCGCCATAGTGCTTCGGCCCTCCCGATGCACCATACTTTCGCCCTGCAGTTGCAGACGCATCCTTCTTTGCTGCCACATAGTTGCTGTGACGTTTCTGTCCAACTGGTGAGCCATATTTCAGAGATGGTTTTGCATGCTTGACCCCCTTACTCTCCATCTTGCTGTCGCGAGTACGGCGGAACTCCTGATCTGAACGAGAACCGTAAAGATCGCTACCATAATCTCGGTAGTAGGAGTAGCGAGGCGATGAATTCCAATCGTCATACCCAATACGACCGCCGTAATAACCCGGTCCACCAAGAAGATCACTGAAGAGGCGGTACTGCCCATAGAACTCCCAGAAACTGCCACCTGATGAATCCTGCTTCCATTGACCATAGGATGGATTTCCGACCAGGTAACTACCAGGCACCTGACCACCTGCAAGTGTTGATACTGCGGTATCTTTAGGAATACTGATCCGGTTCAGATCACCACCAGAAAGGTCAGCGAGCGTATTGACCACATCGAGCAAAGAGTCATTGAAGATCAATGGGTCGACCGCCATATTGAGCTGCTTAAGCTCAGTATTAGCCAGTTCATACTGGTGTGAGTTTTCCACCTTTTGTGGCATGCTTTGAAGCCGCTTCTTGAGCCCCTGATAAGGAGCCCCCCCACGAGTCGCTGCACGCCCTAATTGAGTTGCGATATCCTCATACTCAGGATGTTTTTCGGCAAGACTCTTTGCGTACTTCTTGATGATGAGAGCATTGGTCAGCATTGGATCTTCATCATCCAGCGCCTTTCCAATTGCCTCCAGATTGGCGGTTACCCTCTTGAAATTATTCTCGTACGCCTGCTGGTACTGGTTAGAGCACCCTTGCAAAACCAACAAGAGCAACAGGGCAAGTAGCCCGCGCCATGACGCGGCATAATTTCGCATCTTCATATCTCCCTTCATTGAATGAAATTAGATTGCGGCCAGCACTTGGCCTACCTCATCAATAGAGGGCTTCATCCCTTCATTGACCATAATGAATAACGCTGATGCATCGATCTGTGTATTTGCGCGTGGATTGGTTACCACACAGCCAGTGTCTCGATCCATGTAAGCCACAGCGATACCGAAGTCATTCTGAATGACTGTACTCACCACATCCTTCCATGAAGCGCCAATGTTCAGATCGTATCGGATATACTCATCAGCCTCGGAAGTGAACATGTTTTCGATAACCTGTTCAGACCCTGGAGCCACAAGCCCCCGCACCAGCATCTCCGGATAAGAGCGTACCGGGCGAATAACCACGGTCGCACCGGCCTGCAGGAAGCGCTCACGATTGCGGTCGTTTACACACTCAGCCAGAACCGGGACACCCTCAACTCCGATCTCCTTGAGCCTGTGAAGAATGTCGAAGGTTCGACTGTCCGACTCTACGTTGTGCTCCTCACGGGCAAGAATCACGATCGCAGCCGCTTTGTCGGCACCTGCAATCTTCAGCTCATCATCATCGAGTACATCACGGTTTCTGTGTACCACTCCCTCCATCTCAGCAAGCGCAGGTGGCAGCCCATCTGCATAGCGTTGAGTCAGAATCTCTACTGTTGAATCCTGGTAGAGCTCATTCTCACGTATTTGCTCGATAATCTTTGAAAAGAACCATTCTCCGTTTTCACGAGGAGTATTGATAATTAAAATATGTTCCGACATGTTCCACTCCCAATTTCCACAGCGCTGACGATCTCTGCGGCCAGCTCGATACTCAAAGTAGTCACCTGCAACCTTTGCCAACAGAAAGATGCCCCCAAGATAGAGAAGCAACACCGTTGCAGCCCTTCCCTCAACGGTTTCCGCTGAAATATCACCATAACCGACCGTTGTGATCGTGGTTAGAGACAACCAGATCCCTTGACCGAAAGAGATCCCTTCAAACTGGGCCATTACCACGCTATGCAGCAGGACTAGGATGACAATCAACACAACAGATTTCTTCAGTGAGATCTGAAGTTCATCCTTGCCAAAGGCGTAACTTCTAAACCTCCGCCTCCCCATCATCGACCTGAAGATCCCCATCATGATCTACAACTCCTTCCCGGCAGCTGGCCAGATCTCCTCGATCTTTCGTCGAGGTAGCGCCACACAAAAGTGAACTTCCGTTCTTCCACCATCGAAGATACGAAACTCCAGTGCATACTTACAGCAGTCAGAGACAAGTCGATAGAAGTCACAGCCAATCTCACCAGATCCTTCAGCTGTAGGGACCGGGGATTCTCTGAAATCTCCATCAAAGCGATACGCCATCTGAAATGCTTCCTGGCGATACATCTTTGCAGTCCAAGGCAGGTACGCTTCTGGAGCCTTCTTTCGACGTTTGAGTGATCGCGGGAGATCATCATCCGCCTCCAGCATCTCGACAATCTCTGATTCCTTGAATGCTGAGAGGACATCTTCTGGCAGAACCGAGATAGCAACCTCGAACTCCCGGGCACTTACCTCACGAAGCCGGATCTCCTGTTGCCCATCAACAAGACCGATGAAGTGGTGTTGATTCGCTGCCCCCTCCCCCACGGACAGTGTCCAGCGTCCCTCAACGGTAAAGCGCTTGTTCGAGATTTCAGACTGATCTGCAAAGTCGAATTTAACGATGTCACCTGCTGAAAGTGCAGCAACTGTATCGACCTCCCGAGGGGTTTCCCCCTCGGGCTGGTCAGAGTTGCCCATCATTTTCTTGAGCCAACTCATCGGGTCACCTACCTGCTCTGCTGTTTGGCCTTGATACGGGCCATCACATCATCACGACTGGATGACTTTGCGCCGATACCCGCAGCAGCAAGACGCTCCTTAAGCGCATCACCACCACTTTCCCTGGAGAGCTGCTCCGCTGCATCCATCTTGGCCTTGCGATGCTGTTGGCGCTCCTTGATACGCTGCATACGCTCAGCCGCACGTGCGGTACTGGATGATGCACCCGAGTGCTTTGCAGAAACCTCCAGTGCGGCCTGCTGCGCATACTCGGTAGCCTTGATAGTCTTGACCTCGGTCTTCATGCTCTTGATCGCCTTCTCTGTCTTGCTAATCGAGTCCTTAAGGCCGGCCACATTGGCAACAAGCGTTTCATGCAGGGCCTCCTGCTCACCAAGCTCGGACTCTGTCTCCGTGATCTTCTCTACCAGATCACCGACCAGATTCTCATCCCCCTGGTCAGCAGCCTTCACCGCATAGCCTTCATACTCTTCAATCTGGCTCTTCAGATCCGCCACTTTCTGACCGGCCAGACGCTCCTGGGCCATGACATCTGTCAGCGCATTCTTGGACTTGGCCAGATCACTCTCAGCATCCCGAATCTTCTGCTCCATTGCAGGAATCGCCACAGCAGGATCATCTGCAACAGCCTGACCGACCTCATTCACCTTGCCACGAAAACCATCAAAAACTTCTTTCAACCAACTCATTTGAGAACTCCTTATTTCAGATAGGCAGTAAAAGAGTCGATCACAGACTCCATGTTTCCACTCAGCGCATCGATCTCCTCGACAAAGACCTCCTGCTTACTGTCTACAGACAGCGCCCCGAACAGCTGATACTGGTTTCCAGTCTTGGCAAATGAAGACAGCGGCATGGCGATGTTCATGCTGAGCATTGCCCCCATCATTTCGGCCTCCACCCCTTCTCTCAGCTCGGAGGCATCAAACAGATTGACGATGGCCACCACCTGATCATCATCGACATCCACAATGATGGGAAACTCCTCTCGGGTCTCTACCAGCACCCGAGCCATCATCTCTTCTTCATTGATAACGACCGCCTCGATACTCAACCCCTCTGACGTTGAAGCGTCATTCAGGGTATCCACAATAGACTGCAATGTATTGCTCAATGGATTTCTCCTTATCTTCCGATTAAACCAACTTCTTTATTCCAATCGTTCAGGTGGTACTGATAAGCCACCATCGATCCCAAACGATTAACCTCAATGGAATCAGCTTCATCAAAAAAGCCTTTTCCGAATTCAAATGCCGCCAACAGATTCCCTTTTGTAGCCCAGCCATCATCCACAGGCATCTTTTTCAGACTGGAGAGTCGCGACAATGGTGAACGACCGTTCTTGGTTGCGATTGTCCATCCCCACTCCCCAAACGAAGGGACGTTGGCGTGATACTGATCAACATGCATAAAGCCTGCGTGCTCTACGGTCTTCCCGGTACTGATAAAGGTGTTCTTTGCGTGATACGGAGAGGTAGACTGGACCACCATAGCCCCATCACCAGCCAGGAGCGTATGCAGCTTTGCATAGAACCGGGAGCTGTATAGCTTGTTCAGATCTGGGTGAGAGGGATCAGGCAGATCCACAATGATCGTGTCAAACACCTCCTCACTCTGAAGCAGTTTGTCTATAGACAGGAAGGCATCTCCAAATCGGGTCTCTACTACAGAATGGCTGAATGATCCCTCGTTCGCATCAATCAGACGTTGATTCACCACTTCACCATCTTCAACCATGGGGTCCCGGAAGAGCTTGACCAGCTTTTCGTCCAGGTCCAGCAGAAGCACCTGTTCGGGCTTCCATTTCAGGACATCACGAAGGGCAAGACCATCCCCTCCTCCAATAATCAGGACACGCTCATGACGTGCGGAGGCTGCCATTGCAGGATAGACCAGCATCGAGTGGTAGATATGCTCATCATTACTGGCAAATTGTGTACGCCCATTGATATAGAAGGTCAAAACCGGTTCCAGACGTGGATTGGCAGTACGCTCCGTAATCACAAGGCGTTGACGATCAGTATTCACTCTGTAGACCACCTCGTCTTTATAGAGTAGATCTTCCATCTGGTATCCCCAGTCACGCCCGTTCTCGAAGACATTCAGAATCACCACTGCCACCAATGCGTGCGCCGCCAGCAGAGTCCCCTTGCGGGGGATCTTGTCTGCAAACATGACAAGAAAAGTGAAGCCAAGCAAGAGATTGACACTTGCCGTGATTGCCCCCGAAATCGAAACCTCCATTGAGAGCATCGCCAGCACAAAGATCGTCGCACCTACACCTGCTCCAATGTAGTCCACTCCGTAGATAGAGCCCATATTGTTAGCAGCAGCCTGTTTATAGATATCGGCCCTGATCTCACCAATCAACGGGATCTCCATTCCGATCAGAACACCGAGCAGCGCAGCAACCGCAAAAGGAGATACAGAGGCAATTGTTTCACCCGCCGCTATCAACCCTCCTGCCGGAACCAGATCTATCGGAATCTGAAATGTCTCAGCAAGCATTGCCGGGAAGAGATTGACCAACGCGAACACCCCTCCAATCAACAGAACACTGACACTACCCACAAACGCCAAAACAACTTCAAGGACAGCAAATCCAAGATAGGGATTCTTTACCTTGCGAGCCAGGAACGATCCAGCCCCCATAGAGACCATCATCAAGGTGATGATCCCAAAGATTGTGCTCTCCATAGCCCCCACCACACGACCCGCATAATGGGCCAGTAGATACTCATAAATGAGACCACACCCAGCTCCAACCGCAAGGATTGCCATCACCCCCCAATCGAGCTTTTTTGTTTTATCAATAACCATCGCGCATCACTATAACAGCATAATACAAATACATGCAATATATATATCACGAATACGTGATATATACCACTAAAACAACATATATACTTGTTTAATACTGATTTAACGTGTAGGATGTGACAAATAAAACCACAATCAGAGAAATAACTTGCCGTAAAGATGGTTAAAAAAAATGAAGACGAATGGAATCTGATGGCAACCAGCCTGATTAAGTCTCTCCTTGCTCTGGACAACGTCAAATACAAAGAGCTCTCCAATAGACTCAAAGGCATTGGTATCGACATCACCCCTTCCGCACTATCCAACCGGATCAGTAACGGAAAGTTCAGTGCCGCTTTCCTTCTACAGGTCATGCACGTACTCAACCGAAAACACCTGACCATTCCAGAAAGAAAGGACCACTGATATGAGCAAGGCGCCTGACTCACTTGGAAAGCACATCATCATCGACCTATATGGTGCGTCTAACCTGAACTCAGTTGAGTCCATGGAGCAAG
>CAYFOU010000031.1:0-9553 GCA_964344805.1 uncultured Piscirickettsiaceae bacterium
TAGCAAGATTTTCATCCGCCTCGAACAGCCAAAGGCTGGTAACGAAGATATTGGGCGCTATGGGCGTTAGGCATTTGTACATGACTTATTCAGGGGTTCCTTAGCTTGCCGGAACTTTGATAACGGTGCTGGGGATGTTCTGGCGATGGGCCAGATCGGACGATAGCATTTCAGCCATGGCCTTGTTTCTGTATCGGCCCAATAGTACGTGATACCAGATGGATCCATCATCCCAGTACTCTTTCCACAGGGTAGGTGAGTAGCCCTGTCGCCTCAATTCAATGGCCTGAACCCGGGCGGTTTCTCTGGTTTGATAGATGCCAATCTGAATGGCGTAGGGGTTGGGACGTAGCAGTGGAGGCTTGCGCTTGCCCTTGTCTGTTGTTGTATTGTCGCTATCCGGGTTATCCAGTTTGGCGTGGTGAAGTATCTTGTAGTGGTTGCTGCCACGCTGTGCGCGGATGAAGTGGGTAAGAGTGGTGAGATCGGAATCGGCAATATCGTGGCTTACCGGATCAAACCCAAGGGTGTGGTAGATCTGCCCCAGTGCGTTGTAGGTTTCCGCATAGGCAAGATCCCGTTTGATCTCTGCAAACAGGGTATTCACGTCGGCCTGTGTCTGCTGCTGTTGGGTGCCGGTATCTGCCTGCAGTTGTGCCTGGGTAATGCGGGTCTTGGATTGCTGAATGCGCAGCAGCTCATCGGCTATGCGCAGCTTTTCGTATCGGTTGTAGTACTCCTGCCGGGAGAGGTGGACCTGTGCGAGGATCGACATGGCGGTGGTCATCCGCTTCATCCTGGCAATGGCGTGGCGCTGTTTGGCGTTGTTGATGCGCTCCGGGGCGCTGATGACGTTGAAGACATTCCAGGCCAGAGAGAGCCCCACATTCATCCAGGCGGGATTGTAGGTGAAGAAGTTGCTGGTGGTGTGCGCGCCACTCTGCAGGGTAACGCCGGGGAAGAGGCTGAACAGCTCCTGACGAATGGCATTGCTGGAGAGGGCGAGCTCTTTGTCGCTTTTCCACAGGTCTGCATTCTTCTCCAGTGCCTCCTCTTCCATCCAGACAACCCGGTTATCGGGAAAGAGGCTTGAGGGGGCAAGCTGCTGCAGGCTGAAGGCATCGGATTGATCAGCCAGTTCGTAGTGGGTGCCTGGGGGGAGGTTGATCATCTGTCCCAGTTCCTGTTTGGCGCGTTCCAGATCATTGCTGAGATTGGTCAGGCTTTCGAGCGATTCGAGCAGGGTTTGCTGGTAGTTGAGGGCCTCCAGTGGAGGTTGAACCCGGTTTACCTCCATCTTCCTGGATTGGTTGAGTGAGGTCTGTGCCTGCTGGATCAACTTGCGGATGCGAGGCAGGTGGGTTTGGGCGGCTACCGCTTTCCAGTAGGCAGTCTGTACCTGGGTGGTGAGGTTCTGGATCGATTTCCTGCGTTGCTGGGTGGTGATGATAAAGCGCTGGTCCTGATCCTGTGCGTTGAGGTAGGCGACACCGAAGTCGAGGAAGTTCCAGACCAGCTGCAGGTCGTTGGTGAGGATGCCCTTGTCGACGGAGGTGGAGTAGTCCTCGGTGACTAGTCCGGCATTGGCACCTGTGAGCACCTTGCTGATGGAACCGTCTTCGTTGTTACGCAGGTTGTAGCCGGCCTGTGCGGTGAGCTGTGGCAGCATGTCGTACTTTGCCTGTTTGCGCATGCCATACTGCAACGCCTCCTCCATGCGGGAGACTTGGTTGTTGAGGTTGTATTGGATGGCGCGTGCGATCGCTTCATCGAGGGTGATCGCCGAGGTGATTGGAGCCTGTTTCTTGAACACCTGCTGGAGGTCTTCGTTGACGGTGGTTTTCTCGGGTTCAACGTCAAGAATCGGTACAGCACAACCGCTGAGAACCGTGAGGAGCGCCGAAACTGTGGCGATTCTCATGATTTTCAGTAGCTTAGTTATGCTGTGGATTAGTAAAAACAATGGCTTATCTTGTTGTTTCTGATGTGGCGTTATAAATTGCAAGAACTGTACCGATCCATCAAGAGGTGAATCGGCAGCGCTCAAATCAGCTTTCAATATCTGCTTGGCATATCGCTTGCTAGAGAATGCTTGAAAAGGAAAAAACGTCATTTTTTTGGACTACAGATGAAACTTGCCAAGGCAGCACTGCTGCTCCCGCTACTCAGCCTCTCGGCGGATGGGGTGGGGAATGGTTGCCAGCATGAGGCGTTGGAACCGAGATTCAAACGCTTTCGGGCGGTTGGGTTTGGCACCTCGGCGGAGGATTGGGCTACGGTGGGACAGAACCAGCTGTTGGCGATACGTACTGCCAGGCTGGATGCCTATCGCACCATGGCGGAACAGGTCTACGGCTTTCGTCTGACCGGTACCACCACCATCTCCTCGATGATGGTAAAGAGTGACCGTTTTCGAATCCATGTAGATGCATTGATTCGTGGAGCGGAGGTGGTCTCGGTACAGCAGATTGCTGATGAGGTGTATGAGGTGGTGCTGGAGATGACGATGAGAATGCCTGACAAGAGAGTGGGGTTGCAATGCAGTGAACCTCATTCCATTACAGAACAGGTGGAGGAGAGACAGGTGCCAAACAACTGGTTGGCGAATTTGATTGAATTGTTGAGAGGTTGAACAGAGATTTAGGAGTGAGTGATGGATTTTCTATCGATTGCAGGATTTGCACTGAATGTGGCCTCCTACCTGAAAGAGAACCCGGTTGATCTGAAGGTTACTGAGACTCCGGTAGCAGCTGAGGCCCTTGAGAAGAAGTCAAAGGGAATTGCGGACCTGCAACTCCCCGCTGTAGTGCCACGTCCACAGGATAAACGGGAACACCGTTATCCCAAAGGGGTCAGTGCCTATCAACAGCAGACCTCAGTCAATCAGGAGGGGCAGATCAGCATGAGTCGTATTGATGAAAAACAGGCGGCTCCAGAAGAGCCGGATCAGCCCAGTTTCAGCCGTGACCAGAGGCGAGCAAAGGAGCCTCACTCCGGCATTAATCAAAGTGGGCAATACTTCTTCCGCAAGCGGGGATCGTAGCGTGGAGGTGTTGAAATGGAGGTGACAGAATCATGATGTATGACGAAGATAAATGGCTGATTCAGGCGGTGATATTGATGCTCTTTTCGGCCATCTCGCTGCAGTCCAATGCAGATCCAATGGGTGTAATGGAAGAGCCTCAGAGCAGACAGATCCTTGTTGAAAGGATTGATGCTTCGGATCGTTTCAAGGGATACTGGTAAACGGTTACCCTGTTTCTCGTGGTGAATCGGCCACGATCTTTCCCTCTTCCAGTACAACCAGCCGATCCGCCAGTGACAACAGCGAACTGCGGTGGGTTACCAGAATCAGTGTACGCCCCTGCAGGAACGGCTCCATCCGTGCTTTCCACTCGCTCTCTGCCCGACTGTCCATTGCGCTGGTGGGCTCATCGAGCAGGATGATGGGCGGTTGTGCCAGCAAGGCACGGGCCATCGCTACCGCCTGGCGTTGCCCACCAGAGAGAGCATGTCCCCGCTCCCCCACCTCCATGTCATACCCCTTGGGATGCTGATTGGCAAACTGGTCTACTCCGGCCAGTTCGGCAGCCAGCAGAATCTCCTCATCATTTGCCTGTGGATTGCCAAAGCTGATGTTCTCCCGCAGGGTGCCATCAAACAGTATGATCTCCTGAGAGACATAGCCGATGGAGCGGCGCAGCTGATCGGGGTCGAGCTGGCTGAGATGGGTGTTGTCGATCAGGATTGATCCCTCCTGTGGCTGGTAGAGCCCCATCAGCAGCTTCTGCAGGGTACTCTTGCCGGAGCCGATCTTGCCCACCACTGCAATATGTTCACCGGGTCTGATCTTCAGATTGAGATTGTGCAGGGCATCGGTCTCCTGTTCCGGGTAGCGGAACTGCACCTGACGGAACTCAATGGCCCCCTCAAAGCGGGGGCGCTGCAGATAGCGGCTGCTGGCGGGACGGTCCACCGGGTTCTGCATCAACTTGTGCAGCGCCTTCAGTGCCACCATCGACTGGCGATAGCGGATCACCATTGAAGAGATACCGCTCAATGGAGCCAGCGCCCGCCCTGCCAGGATGGTACAGGCGATCAGTGCGCCTACACTCATCTCTCCGGCAGAGATCTGATGCACTCCGTAGAAGACCAGTGTAATCGTGGTGAGCTGATGGGCAAGGGTGGTGAAGTTGGTGGTCAGTGCCGACCAGAAACGGCTCTTGATTCCAGATTGGGCCAGCGCCTCCACATACTGTTCCCAGCGCTGCTGTACCACTCGCTCGGCATTTTCACTCTTGATGGTCTCGCTGGCGGAGAGCGCCTCAACCAGAAAGGCATGCTTGCGGGTTGACTCGCGAAAGGTCTTGCTCACCGCCTTGTGCAGCGGGATCTGGGCAAACAGCGCAATCCCCAGAATCACCGGCACGGCAATCAGTGGTACGATCACGATAGGGCCACCCAATATCCAGATCGCCACCAGAAAGATGGCAAGGAAGGGGAGGTCGATCAGTGTGGTCAAGGTGGCCGAGGTGAAGAAATCGCGCAGCCCCTCGAATTCACGCATATGGTTGGCGGTGGCCCCGGTCTGCTGCCCGCGTGCCTCCATGCGGGTGGCAATCAGACGTTCAAAGATAAAGGAGGAGAGGGTGAGATCGGACCACTTGCCCGCCATATCGATAAACCAGGCGCGCAACATGCGCAGCAGGAAATCGAAGCCGATGATCAGCATGGCCCCGGTGGCCAGCACCCAGAGGGTATCCAGTGCATCATTGGGGACCACCCGGTCATAGACGTTCATCACAAACAGCGGGATTGCCAGAGTGAAGAGGTTGATCAGCAGAGAGGCAAGGATGCTCTCTCCGTAGATCGGCCACCCCTTGAGCAGCGTCTTCCAGAACCAGCCGCCTCCCGGCTCCTCATCCAGATCGAGTGCTGCGCCATGAATCAGGATTGCCTCGCCACTATATTTGGATTGGAGCTGCTTGAGTGGAATGGCCTTCTCCTCGCTGCCGCCTGTAATATAGGCAGTCTCCCCCTCGATCCGGTCCAGCAGAGCGACCTGATCCTGATGCAGGAGCAGCAGGGCCGGAAGCAGATTGGAGGGGATCTGGTTCAGCGCAACTGAGGCAATCTCGCTACGGATGCCGGAGCGCAGCAGGGCACGGTTGGCCAATTGCGGCGTCAGTTTTCCCTTTTTTAGCGGGGTACCGGCAAAAAGGGTCTCGGCAGAGAGAGGAAAACCGTGCTGTCGACTGAGCTGAAGCAGGGTTATCAGCAGCGGATTTTGTTTTAGATGGTTACTCATTACTCTCTATTGTATTGATTGTATTGGCTCAGTTGCCGAGGCCAGCAGTGTAACAAATCGGCCCATTCCCATATAGATCGGTATGGAACCGATGTTGCATTAGTGTGGGGAGCGTCATTTTTTTGAAATTGGATCATTCAGTTATAACTTATATAAGATGAGAGTCTCTTTTTTACAGCATGGTTGGAGTGGGTTCTGATGCAGGGATCCATCAGCACCCCCTATGAGGAGTGGAGAAAGTCTCCGGCCAACCGCTTCCGTTTTTCCCACCATCTGCTGCTGTTCACTGTATTGGCAGTGGTTGCCGCTGCGCTGTTCTGGGCCCACTGGGCGGTACTGGATGAGGTAACCCGTGGCGAGGGGCGGGTGATTCCTTCCTCTCAGGTGCAGGTAGTACAGAATCTGGAGGGGGGGATCGTTGAGGAGATACTGGTGCGTGAGGGGGATGTGGTGAACCCTGATGACATTGTAGTGCGCCTCTCTGATACCCAGTTTATCTCCGATGCCCAGCAGAACCGTCTGGAGGTGTTGCACCTGAAGGCGAAGATTGCCCGGCTGGAGGCGGAAGTAGAGGGGCGTGACTATCTGCCGCCTGCCGAAGTAGTGATGGAGCGTCCCGACTTTGGGGAGAGTGAGGCCCACGCCTACCGGGTGCGCAAGGCGGAATTTGAGGGGGTGCAGTCGATTTTCCGGGCTCAGCTGCAGCAGCGTCAGCAGGAGTTGGCGAAGTTGCGAGTCGATGTGGAGAACCTGAAAGATAGCCTGCAACTGGCGCGACGGGAGATGGAGATTGCCGAGAGGGCGAGAAAGCTGGAGGTGGTGCCGGAGATCGAGATGGTTCGATTGCAGCGGGAACTGCGTACACTGGAATCGCAGTATGAAGGGGGCAAGCTCTCTGTTCCGGGGCTGGAGGCGACCATCCGCGAGATTGAGTTGAAGATCGAGGGAGAGCGTCGTACCTTTGTTGCCGAGGCAACCGGGGAATTGAATGAGGTGCGTGCCACCCTCTCACGGCTGCAGGAGAAACAGCGCACCCTGAATGATCGGCTGGAGCGTACCGATATCCGCTCACCGGTCCATGGTGTGGTCAAACGTATTCATGTCACCACACTGGGCGGAGTGATCCAGCCCGGTATGGAGGTGGTGGAGATTGTGCCGCTGGAGGATCAGCTTCTGGTTGAGGCGCGTATCCGCCCGGCCGATATCGGTTTCCTGCGGCCGGACCAGTCCGCCACTATCAAATTTACCGCCTACGACTCCACCATCTATGGTGGGCTGGATGCTCAATTGGAGCAGATCAGTGCCGATACCCTGATCGATGAACAGGGGGAGCGCTACTATCGGGTACGTCTGCGTACCGAGAAGAGTGCACTGGGCACAACCGAGCAGCCACTGCCGATTATCGCCGGGATGACCGCGACGGTAGAGCTGCTGACCGGACAGAAAACAGTACTTGATTACCTGCTCAAGCCGTTAATCAAGGCAAGGCAGAGCGCATTACGGGAGCGTTAAATGGGTTTATCACAACATCAGGATAGCACTGAATCGACACCAGAGTGGTCCGCAGCGGCAGAGGGAACGGAGAGTATTACCGTCACCTCGGCAGAGCTGCTGCTACAGGGAGACTACAGCCGCAGTGGTGAAGATCTGATTATCCAGGGAGACCAGGGTGAACGGGTAGTGGTTGAAGGCTACTTCTCCGGTGACCACTCTCCAATGCTGCAGACTCCGGCGGGTGCGGCGCTGCTCCCCGATACGGTGGAGAAGTTGCTGGTTGATACCGGCGCCACTGAGGTTGCGGGACCGGCCGGTTCGATCCGCATCCCCGGTATTCTCGGAGAGAAGATCGGTGTGGTCGATGAGATCGGTGCCGATGCCAATGTCACCGCCAAGGCGGCGGATGGCTCGGTGCGTACCCTCAATGAGGGGGATCCGATCTATCGGGGCGATGTGGTCGAGACCATTGGGCGCTCCTATGCAGGATTGCGCATGGTGGATGACACCAGCTTCCAGATGGGTAAAGAGACCCGTGCGGTGATCGACCATTACCAGTTTGATGCCGAGACCGAGATCGGCAAGTTTGAGGCCACCGTTACCAACGGCTTCTTCCGTTATGCCAGTGGCAAGCTGGGAGGGCTGGACAAGGGGACCCACTCCACCATCAAGACCCCCACCGCACAGATCGGGGTGCGGGGCTCTGAGCTGGAGGGACAGGTAGAGCAGGATGGTACCACCACCTTTGTACACCGCTCCGGTATTCTCGATGTATCCGATGTCAATGGTCGGGGCACTGTGACCCTGACTGAGCCGGGTACGGCAACGGCGGTCAGCTTCCGTCCCGGACCACCGGCCCCGGTATTCAAGGCGCCGGAGTCGATCACCCAGGCCTTTGAGGCCAGTATGCCACCACCACCACAGTTTGTGGTCGAAGCACGTGTCGCAGAAGAGCAGGCACAGGAAGAGGTCATTGAAGAGGAAGAGGCCGTCGAGGGTGAAGAGGAGCCCCTGGAAGAGGGTGAGCTGGTTGAAGGAGAAGAGGGGCTGGCAGAGGGTGAACTCCCTCTGGAAGGGGAAGAGTTGCTGGAGGGAGAGGAACTGCTTGAAGGTGAGGAGCTGCTGGAGGGAGAGTTACCGGAAGGTGAGCTACCTCCAGAAGAGATGTTGGGCCCGGATGGGGAACCCCTGCTGGGACCGGATGGGCTACCCATCGATGGTCCGCCACTGGGACCGGATGGCATGCCTTTGGAGGGTGGGCCACCGCTAGGGCCGGACGGTGAGCCATTGACGCCGGAAGATGCCAAAGAGATGGTTGAGGCGATGATGGAAGGGGAGATCCCTGAAGAGATGCCGCTACCACCAGGGATGACGCCGGAACAGGCGATGGCGGAGATGGAGGCCTTTATGGCCAATCTGCCGCCGGGGGTAACGCCGGAGCAGGCGCAGGAGATGATGGCGCAGATGATTGCTGGAGGGCCAATACCCCCTGGTATGGGGCCAGAGGGATTCGGCCCGGAAGGAATGATGTTTGGGCCGGATGGACAACCGGTGATGGGGCCTGACGGACAACCTATGGGCTTTGGCCCCGAAGGGGTGCCGGTTGGGCCAGATGGTATGCCGATGATGGGACCAGATGGTCAGCCTATGGGGTTTGGCCCTGAAGGGGTGCCGATCGGACCGGATGGTATGCCGATGATGGGACCGGATGGTCAGCCCATGGGATTTGGTCCTGAAGGGGTGCCGATCGGACTGGATGGTATGCCGATGATGGGACCGGATGGTCAGCCCATGGGGTTTGGCCCTGAAGGGATGCCGATCGGGCCGGATGGTATGCCGATGATGGGGCCGGATGGTCAGCCCATGGGGTTTGGCCCTGAAGGGATGCCAATTGGCCCAGATGGAATCCCCTTTGGGCCGGATCAGGGACCCAAAGGACCAGAAGGCCCACCAATCGGGCCGGATGGCAAGCCGATGGATATCAACCAGGTCGAGGATCTGGTCGGGTTGGCGATGAGTGGTGATATCACTGATGAGATGCTTCCCCCCGGGATGAGTGCAGAGCAGGCCAAGGCTGAGATTGCAGAGATGATGGTCAATCTACCACCCGGCACCACCCCGGAACAGGCACAAGAGATGATGGCCCAGATGATTATGGATGGGCCGGGAGCGGATGATCCCAGAGATATGCCGATGCCGGGTCCTGATGTTCCAGGCCCCTTTGGTGATCCGATGCAAGGTGGTTTTGACCCTGTAACCGGAGGGTTCAATGGCCCGGTACCGGGTGGATTTGATTCCATGAGCGGCAGCTTCAGTGATCCGGTGATGGGTGGCTTTGACCCCTTTGCCCCCGCTGGAGATCCAATGATGGGCGGTTTTAACCCGATGATGGGCTTTGATCCCTTTGCCCCGGGCGGTATGCCCATGGGGCAGGAAGGGCAACCGATGATGGGATTTGACCCCTTTGCTCCTGGTGGTATGCCGATGGGACCAGAGGGGCAGTCGATGATGGGATTTGACCCCTTTGCACCGGGTGGGGTGTCGATGGGAGCGGAAGGTGAGCCGGTGGGGTTTGATCCATTTGCCTCAACAGCTGCTCCGATGGGAGAAGATGGTAAATCGCCGATGGAGTTCGATCCTTTTGGGCCAGTCGATATGTCGATGGGACCGGAGGGGCAGCCAATGATGGGGGTTGACCCCTTTGCACCGGGTGGGATGACGATGGGACCGGATGACCAGCCGATGCTGGGG
>CAYFOU010000031.1:9574-19109 GCA_964344805.1 uncultured Piscirickettsiaceae bacterium
CCGGTGGAGATCCGGTGGCAGGAGACCCTTTTGCTTCCGTCCAGGGAGTGGGTGATGATCCGATGAAGGCTGATTTCAATCCCTTTTACGCAGATCCCTATGGAGTGCCACAGTATGGCCCCGATCCATATGGTCCTGATCCATATATTGATGCCTTCCATGATCCTTATGGAGTACCTGTATTCGGGCCAGACCCCTATTACGATCCATACCATGACCCCTACAGGGATGATGATCCCTATCAGGAACCGGAACCGGTAACGGTATTTGAAGAGGTGCAGGTTGCCACTACAGGGGATAACAACCTGGTGGGAGAGGATACTGCTACCAACTTCTCGATGACCTATGGTTCAACGCTTGGGGGTACGGATACCGTAGATGGTGGCGGAGGAACCGACCAATTGACGTTGGGGGGGTTGAACAACCTGAACCTGATTGGTGATTTCACTGGAGCAGGTAGTGCCACAGTAACCATTCGCACAGGGACTACGATAGGCAGTGGAGAATCTGTTGGAACTGTATCGACGACCAGTATTGAACAGCTCTACTTTGGAGCACTGAATGGTGAAAAGAAGACGATTCTTCCTGAGGGGAGTAATGATATTGGCTACGGTTTCGTCGTGGTGGGTGATGACACCACAGGGGATATCATTGATCTGAGCAGTGCCTCACTCTCCACCCCTCAACTGGGCTCTCTGGTCTTTGGTCAGGGGGGCAATGACACCATTACCGCGATCAGTGACCTCAACTCGATGATCTATGGTGGTGACGGTAATGACACACTGACAGGTAGTTCAAAAGATGATCAGCTCTATGGTGGGGCTGGGGTTGACACACTATCCGGTGGATCCTCAGCAGATAAGCTTTATGGGGGGGCGGGGGCAGACACCCTGGTTGGTGGTGGTGGAGCTGACATATTGTATGGTGGAGAGTATATAGAAGATGGAGTAACTCCTGTTTCAGACCAGGCAGCCGACACCTTCAAGTTCAACTCCGCTGCTGAGGCGGGTGATTTGATTGGAGACTTCAATACCGCGGATGGAGACATGATTCTTCTTGATGCCAGTGCCTTTTCTGGCAATGTGGAAAGCTGGAGTGGCAACAGTAGTGATGGCTATACCGGGACGCTCTCTGGTGACAATTTCTATAGTGGTGGAAGTTATGAGGCTCAACACTATTTCTATACGCAATCTTCAGGTAACCAGCTTGATCTGTTTTATGACGATAATGGAATTGCAGTAACGGGAGGGAGTGTTACGAGAATTGCCACTTTGGATGGGGTATTCAGTCTCTCAGCCAGTTCCATTAAGCTGGATGGTAGTTCATTAACCAGCAGTGATCGTTCCGCCAGGGAGGGAAGTGTCTCAAATAGCAGCTCTAGTGGTAATGATGTCATTACCGGGACCAGCAGTGATGAAACCATCCAGATGGATCAGGGGAGTACACTGGGCGGTACCGATATCATTGCTGGAGGAGGGGGAGTGGATACACTCCAGTTGGGGAATCTTTCAGAGGTTGAAATTACCGTAAACCGGACTGGAGCAGGGAGTGCCGAGCTTACCGTTGTAGATATCTCCACCGAGGCGCGAGATACACTGGCCAGTCTGGAGGTGTCTGGACTGAATAAAATTCGCTTTGTTGGTTCCTCCAATAGCTACGAAGATATGATGCTGGATGCTGCCTATAGCGATGACACTGTGGTTGTTGTAAGCAGTGATAGTAGTAATCTGGATAAGTCATCTGCGACTTCATCACAGCCAACCCTGTTGATTGCCAATACGAGCGGTCTGACTTTAACCGGTGGTGCTGGAAATGATGAGCTGATTGGTTCATCAGGAGCCGATACATTGAATGGTGGTAGTGGTGTTGATTACCTCAATGGTGGAGATGGTGCGGATACGATTAATCCCGGTTCAGCGGATGGGGTGTCAGATCAGATCTTCTTTAGCAGCACTGCGCATACGGCAGATACGATCAACAATTTTGAAAAGGACTATGATCGGCTGATATTTGATGCTGCTGCATTCAATGGCTCTGTGGTCTCCTGGTCTGATGATGGAATCGGCACCCTCTCGTCACAACATTTCTCTTCTTCCTCACCAGCAGATGATAATGACTATTTTTATACTCAGGAGAGTGGTGGAAATACTACTCTCTACTATGATGCAGATGGGAATGGAGCGGGTGGGGCGATTCAGATTGCTACCTTGAATGGGGTCACCGGGCTTACGGCTGAAAATATTCAGCTGGATAGTGCATTGCTGGATTCGGCTACCCAAAGCTCACGTGTTTATTCAAATACTACGTTCACATCTGGCGATGATACCGTAGTGGGCACAACAGGAGATGATGTGCTTACGTTGACTCAAGGTAGCACAATGGGGGGAACGGACAGTATCGATGGAAGTAGTGGTACGGACAAACTTGAGTTTACAAACCTTTCAAATGTCCAGGTTGATGTCAATATGGATGGGACAGATACGGAGAGCTATAGCATTACGGATCTGGATACGGACTCAACCTTGGGCAGTGGTACTTTTAGTAATATTTATTGGGTACGTTTTGCAACGGCTGATGGCAACAGCTATAGCTTTGGTAACTGGAACTCTCCCATCAGGTTTGTGGCAAGTACCAATGATACGGATCTGGACCAATCGGCAGAGACTCAATATCAAATCTTGTCCTATGCGGATGATACCGGACAGACATTGTATGGTGGTTCGCAAGCGGATTACATAATTGGTGGTGATGGTTCAGATACCATTGTTGGTGGTGCAGGGAGTGACAGTCTCAGAGGCGGAACAGGCAGTGATGTGATCTATGGTGGAGAGGGGGGAGATACGATCTATACCGGCTCCTATTCGATACAATCCGATACCAGTTTAGACACCATAGAGTATAAGAATATTAATGAGGCTGGGGATATTCTGGTTGGTTTTGAACTGGGTTATGACAAATTAAAGTTTGATGCAGATGCTTTTCATGGATTGACCTCGTCTTCAGGGTGGAGTGGTGAAATTGGTACGCTATCTTCCAGTAACTTCAGTTCCTCTTTACCAATAGATAGTGATGATTACTTTTATGTGGTGGAGTCTGGTGGCGATACCGAACTCTATTATGATGCCGATGGTAGTGGAACAGGTAGTGCGGGAGTATCCATTGCTACGTTGAGTGGGGTAACCAATCTTACGTATGACTCGATTCAACTGGACAACAGCTCTCTTGATTCCACCTATCATGCCGGGCGTGTGGAAGGGAACTCATCAGTAACCGTTACAGGGGTTTCTGCTACTGCAGGAAATTATGCTGTTGGAGATACCGTTTATATTACGGTGAATTACTCCAGTGATGTTTCGGTGTCAGGATCGCCCACGCTCTCATTGAGCAATGGTGCAGTAGCCACAGGTATGGGAACCAGTAATGGTGACCTGTTGTTCTCTTATGCGGTTCAGGAAGGGGACACTAACAGCTCTGACCTTTGGGTTACTGGTATGTCACTCAATAGTGCAGTGATTACCAGTTCGGGGGGATCAGTAAACAATATTGTTACCGGGGACCTGGGAGGGGTGCAAATCAATGAGGGAGGAGCTGTAGACCCTGTGGTACTTGATCTGGATGGTGACGGTATCGATCTGGTTCAGGCCTCAGCCGATAACTCATTTTCCATGACCCCGGATGGTGGCATGACTCCTGCAAACTGGCTCTCCAGTGATGATGGTTTTTTGGCGCTGGACCGTGATGGAAATGGTGAGATCGATAACATCACCGAGCTCTTCTCCGAGTATTTCCAGAGTGGCATCAGTACCGGTGTAGGTGCATTGAGTACGCTCGATAGTAACGGTGATCAGGTGCTTGATAGCAGTGATCAGCAATTTGATGATCTGCAGGTGTGGAGAGACTGGAACCAGGATGGAGTGAGCAGTGCTGATGAGCTGCAGGCGTTGAGCGAATTCGGGATTGAGAAGATTGATCTGAATGTTGTGGAGAGTGGTGAGCAACTGCTGGAGAGTACTGTGCTGAGCAGTGGTGTAATGGAGACGGAGGATGGATCTGTCGTGCAGTTTGCTGAAGTGGACTTTGCAGTGCAGCAATGTACCGGTACGGAAGATCTGAATGAAGAGACCACCCGCGTGATACTCAGTAATGGAATGTAATGGTTTGACTGAACAGAGATGAGAAGAGTAACGACATTATCGGTTTTGACAGCCGCCTTGAGCCTGTTTTCCATGCAGGCATCGGCGCATACCCTGACGGAGGCGATCCAGAAGGCGTTGCTGACCAATCCGGAGATTCTTTCTGCCCGAGCAGCACTGAATGTATCGCAAGAGCAGCTCAACAGTGCACAGGCGGCCTATCTTCCTACAGTCGATCTGAGTCTGACAGCAGGTGAGGAGAATACGGATAAGCCCTCATCATCAGCCATTACGGATATGTGGATGCAGGATCACTCCTTGACGCTGACTCAGAATCTGTTTGATGGAGGAGCCACAGACAGTAGTGTGGACCGCAGCCAGGAGATGCTGAAGCAGGCAGAGATCCGTATTGAGGACCTGACTGGTACGATGACACTCAATGTAATTGAGTCATGGTATGAACTCTACCGCCTGCAGCGGGTGTCCCAGTTGTTGCAACGGAATGTGGCGCAGCATAGCCAGCTCTTTGCACAGATTCAGCAGAAGGTGCAGGTTGGGGCGGCAGCCAAGGCGGAATTGACGGCTGTGGAGGGGCCCTATATTGCTGCGTTGACGGCACAGGCAGCCAACCGTGGTCAGCTCTCTGATGCCATCGCCCGCTATACCAAGGTGGTTGGGGAGCGTCCGCAGGGAGCGCTGCCCAACCCGGTCCCACTGTTGGCAAATGTTGTATTGCCCGAAACTGCCGATGATGCGGTTGCCAGGGTAATTGCGTCGGCGCCTTCCATTCGTACTGCAGAATCCAATCTGCTGGCGGCAACGGCGGACCATCGTGGCTCCAAGGCGGGCATGTTGCCCACCCTTGATTTTGAATTCACGGAGCTGCTGAAGAATGATGCGGCGGGTACCGAGGGTACTGAGTATGGCTGGAGTGCACTGCTGAAGGTGAACTACAACCTCTATAGTGGTGGTGCCGATGAGGCCCGTCGCCGGGAGACTGCTCAGGCGCTGGAGGATAGCCGGGAACAGCTGGCATTGGCGCAACGTACTGCTGAAGAGCAGATGCGTATCGGCTGGAGTGCGTTACAAGTATCTGGCCAGATGCTGCAGTTGAACCAGCGGCAGTTGCAGAGTGCAACTGAAACCCTGAGCTCCTCTCGTGAGCAGTTCAAGCTGGGAGAGGTGGAGATGATGGCGGTGATGGGAGCTGAGGATGGTCTGCTTCAGGCACAGCAGTCGGTATTGCAGGAGCAGGTGACCGGTACACTGGCCCGCTATCGTCTATTGAACCAGTTGGGGTTGTTGAAGCTTGATGGTGATACTGTTGTTGAGTCTGAACCGAAGGCGTCCTCAGAAGAGGGGGCAGATGAAGAGGGGATGATTGATCGCATGCTGGATGAGGGGAGCAAGCTGGGACAGCAGTTGGAGCAGATGCTCAATCCACAGCAGGGTGTTGCCACTGAAGAGATCAATATTGATGCTGAACCTGAGCCACCTCAGGTTGCACAGGAGGAGATGATCGAGACCTCTCTGGTGGTTGAGAAGCGTATCGATGCAGATGCTGAAGAGATGATTCAGTTCCCGGCAGAGGATGATGTAGTAGAGCAGATGCTACAGAGTGGTGAAGAGGCCATGGATCAAAAGGCGTCCTCAGAAGATAGGGTGGTTGAAGAGGGGATGATGGGTCGCATGCTGGATCAGGGGAGCAAGCTTGGACGGCAGCTTGAACAGATGCTCAATCCACAGCAGAGTGTTGCCACTGAAGAGATCAATATTGATGCTGAATCTGAGCCACCTCAAGTTGCACAGGAGGAGATGATCGAGACCTCTCTGGTGGTTGAGAAGCGTATCGATGCAGATGCTGAAGAGATGATTCAGTTCCCGGCAGAGGATGATGTAGTAGAGCAGATGCTACAGAGTGGTGAAGAGGCCATGGATCAAAAGGCGTCCTCAGAAGATGGAGCGGCTGAAGAGGGGGTGATTGGTCGTATGCTGGATCAGGGGAGCAAGCTTGGGCAGCAGCTTGAACAGATGCTCAATCGACAGCAGGACGTTGCTTCTGAAGAGATCAATGTTGATGCTGAACCTGAGCCACCTCAGGTTGCACGGGAGGAGATGACTGAGGTCTCTCTGGTGATTGAGAAACGTATTGATGCAGACACTGAAGAGGCGATTCAGTTCCCGGCAGAGGATGATGTGGTGGAGCAGATGCTACGGAGTGGTGGAGAGGCCATGGAGCAACTGGAAGGGTTACTCAAACTGGATGGGCTGTTGCCAGAGCTGAGCCTTGAATGGCGGGACCTTCTTCCACAGGAGGAGAACTCCTGATCAACGGTTCAGTTTAACCCTGAGATCCGCCATTTCTGTGCTCACTGGTGAATTTCAGGGAAGGGGCCATCTGCTCAGAGCTGCTTCAGGTTATCCTGAAGAATCTCATGGTTGTGTTCTAACTGCTTCTGTTCATCCTCGGTCAGCGCCATCTCCACAATGCGCTCCATTCCCCCTGAACCGATCACACAGGGAACCCCGATAAAGCAGTCATTGATTCGGTACTCTCCCTCACAGAGTACCGAGCAGGCGATCAGTCGCTTCTTGTCGTAGAGGTAGGCCTCTACCATCTCCATAATTGCCGAGGCGGGGCTGATGTTGGCGCTGCCCTTTCCCAGTAGTTGCACAATCTCGGTCCCGGCGTGGCGGGTACGATCCTCGATCTCCTTGATCTTCTCTTCATTGAGCAGGGTCTGGATCGGTATCCCTCCGACTGTAGCAGTACGGCTTAGCGGGATCATTGCAGGGCCATGTCCCCCCATCACCATGCAGGAGACATCCTTGGCGGAGAAGCGGGTCTCCATTGCGATAAAGAGGCGGAAGCGACCACTGTCGAGCGCGCCGGAGAGGCCGATTACCCGCTCCTTGGGGAAGCCTGAACTGTTGTGGAAGATTTGACACATGGTGTCGACCGGGTTGGTGGAGAGCACTACAAAGGCATCCGGTGCGTGCTTGGCCACCTGTTTGGCAACCGACTCGATTACCCCCTTGTTGATCTCCAGCAGATCGTTACGGCTCATCCCCGCCTTGCGTGGTACACCGGCGGTGATGATCACTACCTCGGCATCTTCGATCTCGCTGTAATCGCTGGTGGCGGTAATCTCCACATCAACACCGGCGTGAGGGCGCATTGCCATGATGTCGAGCGCCTTGCCCTTGATCTGGTCGACCATCCCGGGCAGATCCACAATGACCACTTCGGCGTGGTCTCGTTCCGTGATCATCAGCGCCAGCGCCATACCAATCTGACCACCACCGACCAGTGCGATTTTTCGTGACTGTAGACTCATAACATCATCCTCCCTGATGGCTACAGAACCGAACTGGGCAAGGGGTCTGTAGCGACTGTTTTAGGTTATCGTTTGAAGGTTACCTGTTTTGATTTTTTGCTTGGAGTGGAGCAGCTCCCATTGCTGCCGCAGGCACCACAGCCGGGGCGATAGAACTGATCGGGATCCTTGCGCTTCAGCCACTCCTGGAACAGCACCCAGCCAAACAGCAGGGCTACCAGCGCAAGAATGGGCAGGATATAGCTCATAACGTATCACTCATGAGCTGAAGAGCCCCGCGAATCCCATAAATGCCATCGACAGGATACCGGCAATAATCAGGTTAAAGGCGGTTCCCTGGATCAGCTTCGGTACGCTGGAGAGTTCACTCTCCTCACGTAGCCCCGCCACCAGCACCATTGCCAGGGTAAAGCCGCCACCGGCACCGAGGGCGTAGACCACGCTCTCCAAAAAGTCATACTCGCGGTTGGTGGCGAAGATCGCCAGACCGAGGATGGCGCAGTTGGTGGTGATCAACGGCAGGAAGATACCGAGTGAGCGGAATAGTGAAGGGCTGATCTTCTTGATCAGCATCTCGATAAATTGCACCGTACTGGCGATCACCACAATAAAGCTGATCAGCCGCAGATAGGGGGCGTGGGGTAGTACGTAGGTGTTGAGTGTCCAGGCACAGATCGCGGTGATCAGCAGCACAAAGGTGGTGGCTGCCCCGAGTCGAACCGAGGTCTCCAGTTTGCCCGAAACACCCAGAAAGGGGCAGAGGCCGAGGAAATAGGCGAGTACAAAGTTGTTGACCAGCAGCGCACTGATAAAGATCCAGAGGAAGTTCTGTAGCGTAGCATCTGTCATGATGCACGCTCTTCAGCCAGTTGGTAGTTGATCTGTGCCTGACGCCTCTTTTCAGTCAGCCAGTTAAAAAACAGCAGGATCAGCCCCAGGGTGAGGAAGCCACCTGGCGGCAGGATCATGATCACCCACGGTTCAAAGTTGGGGCCGAACAGATCAACGCCAAACAGTGCCCCGACACCCAGAATCTCACGCACGCTGCCGAGGGCCAGCAGTGCGAAGAGGAATCCGGCCGACATGCCGATTGCATCCATCACCGCATAGCCGACACTGTTGCGTGAGGCGAAGGCCTCCTGTCGCCCGAGGATCAGGCAGTTGGCGGTAATCAGTGGAATGAATGCGCCCAGTTCCTTGTGGATCTTCGGGAACAGCGCCAGCAGGGTGTAGTCGATGATGGTCACAAAGGTGGCGATAATGATGATGTAGGCAGAGATACGCACCTGCTTCGGAATCAGGCTGCGCATCACCGAGACCAGGAAGCTGGAGCCGACCAGTACAAACAGTGTTGCCAGTCCCATCGCCAGTGCATTGACGGCGGTGTTGGTCACCGCCAGCATCGGGCACATGCCCAGTACCTGTACGAACACTGGATTATCTCTCCAGAGTCCCTTCATCATCTCTTCATAAGGGCTGGTGGGTGCGGCCATTATTCAGCTCCTTTTTCAGTTGGCAGGGGGAGGCCGTGGGTTGGAATCCTGTGGAGCCAACGGGCATTCCCCTCGTTAATGATGCGCACCACCGCCTTGGCAGAGATGGTGGCGCCGGTAATGGCATCCACCTCATGCGGCTCGTCACGCAGCCCCTTCTTCACCACCACAGGCTCCGGATCAATCGACAGATCCGAGAAGTTGGAGACGAAGTAGAGGTCCTTGTAAATCTTGTCACCGAGCCCTGGGGTTTCGCGGCTCTCCAGAATCTCCATGCCCACCACCTTGCGCTTCTCCGGGATATAACCGTAGAGCAGGGAGATGGTGTCCTGAAAGCCGGGACCAGCACTGGGGAGTGCGTAGCCGACAAACGTGCCCTGCTGGTTGTATCCGCCATAGATGGTGAACTCGTCACTCCCTTTCTCGGTGCGGAAGCGCAGAGCATTGTTTTCATACTGGAACTTGCGCATCTCCGTCACCTCCGGCAGTACCTTGAAGACTGCCTTGCGCAGTTCCTCTGCCTTGTTGCGGGTGATGGTGGGCAGGGTTGCCTCATAGACACTGACAATGG
>CAYFOU010000032.1:0-18670 GCA_964344805.1 uncultured Piscirickettsiaceae bacterium
GGCGATCCTTGATCTCCTCCTTGCTGTTCTCAATCGCATAGTCGGAGATATCGATACCGTACACCTCAAGCCCCGGTAGCAGCTGAGTCAGCTCATAGAGCTGAAAGCCCTTACCGCAACCCACATCCAGAATCTTGTCACCAGGTTTCAACCCGTAATGATCAATCATCGCCTGACCGACTGGAGCCCAGCGACCCGGCATGTAGCGGTATCCCCCATAGTTGATGCGGCGATCCCCATCCCAGTAGTCATACCCCCACTGTTTGGCCAGTTCGGCTGCCTTCGCCTTCGGGAATTCAGGATCATTGACCCGCGCCAGATAGTCGCGCGAAGTGCTCTTGTGTATTGCTGACATTAAGTCAATGTAGGCCATAACCAGTTTCCTTGATGGTTTGAAATATTGTTCGTGCCTTTAACAGCTGATCCTTTTTCAGTGCAATCGGATCCAGCTGAGGATTGGCAAATCGCCGCCGCTCCAGATGGACCGGCAAAAAGATATTAAGGGTAATACAACACCACTTGATCTGATAGGCGGGTTGCAGCAGTTGTGTACGTAATTTCAGGGTTTCCGGGGCATCAAACAGCGTGAGCACGCTGGATTCGAAATCATCGTAATAGTCCATAGGGACAGGCACGGCTGGCTGAGAGAAGAAGTCGGTGATCATCTTGGCCGGATCATCCCATCCCGCATACTCGAAATCGATAAAACGGACCGCCCCCTCCGGGGTGCGAATTGCGTTGTGGAAACCGAAATCGGAGGGAGAGATGCAGCGTTGATCACTGCTCAACACCTCATCCATTCGCCACTCCAGCCTTTCTGCTTCTGTCTGAAGATGGGAGCAATAACGCCTCCAGAAAGCGGCCATCTCTTCAATGAAGTGCATCCCCTGCCGATCCATCTCACCGATGGGGGTGATTTGCTGCAACTGCTCGATTCGGCACGCTGTGTTGGCAAGATGCTGCTGCAACGAGAATCCCGCCTCGGATGCTGAGGGCAGGGTTCCCGCCATCTGTCGAGCCGCAGGGGCATTCAGGGCCTGAAACAGGGCTACTGCTGCAGCCACCTCAGCCTGCCCAACCTCTCCCGGCTGCAGCGGTGCTCCCTCGATATATTCATACAGCGCCATGCCAGCAGCGGAGTCATGGACAATCGGCTGAGGTACAGCCGCTATCCCCACCTCTCTGGCATACTCCAGAAAACGGTATTCGGCCTGCAGGCGGTTACGTTGATCGCCCTGATGGTAGAAATAGTGCTTCAGCAGATAGTGGGCACTGCGCCCCTCAACCCGGTAGGTACGATTATTTCCCCCGGCACGCAGTGGAGTGATCGCCTCAACCGGATCGCTCACCGCCCCCCGCTCCATCAACCCTGCAACGGCCATCTCCAGATCAGCAGAACGAGTGGTGGGCATCACGCCTCCATTCCCACATGGCGCATGATCTCCTGCCACTGCCGAAAAACACGTACATCTGCCTGCGGATGATGTCCTTGTGGATCAAACAGAATCGCCTCTGTCTGAGCCGGAAAGGTGGGTGCCATCAACACCTCCGGCAGATCATCGATAAAGAGTTCACAATCGCAGGCTCCGATCTGCACCAACTTCTCCTCTCGCGTCGGCCTGAAGAAGATCTGCTCCAGCGGGATCAATCGCACACCCTTTTGAATCAGGTTCTGCTCAATCCACGCGCTTGCGGCCGCATGCAGATCATAACGAGGGCCAATGACCGGGTATCGTGTCTTGTGGCTGATGATGAAAACCTCATCTCCTCGTGCAATTGCCTGGGTGATGAAGTCAATCACCCCCGGAAAGATCGCCGCCTCATCCATCCGCTTGCCATAGACCACTCCTTGCAGCTCTGTCCAGAGTGGCTCCTGACCACGACTGCGTAGATGGTCACGCACTGCCACCTTGTTGACCGCAACGCTATCATCAATCAACCCCTGCTCCAGAGCCACTCTGTGAAAGAGCACCTCATAGCTGGCGATGGTGTTGTCGAAATCGATACCGATACGCATACTTTACAGAGTCCCAAGCTCACTGAGTACTTCATCAATCGGAGCTACTATCACACCATTTCTTAATTCCCATGACTCTTCAACGGGTGCAACCACCCAACACTTGTTCGGTTTCAATAACTTCAGACTTTCGCTCAATCCGCGCTGAACCTTGGGTGATCGGGAAAGCTTGAATTCAAATGCAAGTCGGCGCCCACCATACTCCATAATCAAATCCACCTCATTACCTGATGCGGTTCGATAGTAACTGGCTCGCCAGCCGGGCAGTGCTGCACAGATCTGCTCAATACACCACCCCTCCCATGAGGCTCCCGCCACAGGATGCCCGAGGAGCTGACTCAACTGCTCAATTTCCAACAGTGCATGCAGAATTCCAGAATCTCTCAGGTACACTTTAGGACTTTTAACCAGCCTCTTTTTGGTATTCACCTCCAAAGGCCTCAATATTCTCACCATAAAGGTCTGCTCCATCACCTCCAGATAGTGGCGCACCGTGGGGTGAGTCACCCCCAATGATTGCCCAATCTTTGAGAGATTGGAGATTTGCCCCTGATAATGAGCCAGCATTGTCCAGAAATTTCTCATGCGAGAAACAGGAATAGAGAAACCAAACTGATTCAGATCTCTCTCTAAAAAGGTGCGAATAAAGTCCTCGCGCCAGATTTGGCTCAAGCGATCCGAGGGGGCCAGCAACGAGTCGGGAAAGCCTCCTCTCAACCAGTGCTGGTTACGCGCTCTTTCACCAGTAAATGGAGCTCCATGTCGAATCAACTCTTCCTGCACAAATGGGGTTAACTCGGCAAAGTGAATTCGGCCTGCCAGTGTTTCCGCACTGTTCTGAATCAGGTCCTGCGATGCCGACCCCAAAATAAGAAAACGCCCCGGTTCTCTCTGTGCATCCACTTCTACCCTGATCAACGGAAACAGATCCGTTCTCAATTGAACCTCATCAATACAGATCAAGTGGTCTCTATGGGTATGAAACAGAAATTCCGCATCCTCCAATTTACGTTGATCTGCAGGGCGTTCCAGATCAAGAAACAGTGATTTTGGATTGTCCCCAACAATCTTTCTGGCCAGTGTCGACTTACCACACTGGCGTGGTCCCAGAAGTGCTGTAACCGGGAAATAGCCCAGAGACTCTACTACTGGTGATCGCAGTGAGCGCTGCAAATATATTTGTTTTTTGTTAGTCACACTTTCATTTTACAAAGATAAATTTAGTGAAACAACTTGCATCACAAGATGTGAAGCTGGATACCGTCTCATCCAGCAAGCCCTCATGCGATAGATCAGGAGATTGTTCATCCATCTTGCTCTACGCAAAGCCAAGATAAAATTTTCGCCGAAATATTCTCGGCAGTAAGACCATATTTCTTGCGAGCATAGGCCTGATCTCCCACCTCATGCATAAACTCATCTTCCGTACCAAGGCTCATCAGAGGTGCGGGCTTTCCATCAGCAACCATCCACTCGGCTATGGCGCTACCCAATCCCCCAATCCGGCTATGCTCCTCTACTGTGACCAACAGGGGAAAGCACTCCCGTGCCGCAGCAAGATACTCTGCATCCAGCGGTTTGATGGTATGGAAGCTGACCACCTCGGCCTCAATCCCCTGCTGCGCCAACAACTCCGCAGCCTGAAGGGACTCGGCCACCATATTCCCCACCGCAAGCAGTGCGATCTGCTCACCCGGCCGGAGGACAATCACCTTGCCACTCTTAAGCTGTGGAGGGGTGGTGTACAGATCAGGCTCACCCTTCTTGCCGATACGAATGTAGGCGGGACTGTCATGCACCATCACCTCTCGCATAATCAATCGCAGCTCGGCGGTATCACACGGGGCGTAGACCTTCATCCCCGGCAGGGTGCGCATAATGGCCAGATCCTCCAGCGAGTGGTGTGTTGGTCCCAGCTCGGCATAGGAGAGTCCTGAACCAGTCCCCACAATCACCACAGGGGCCTTGTGGTAACAGACATCGACCCGGATCTGCTCAAAGCAGCGAGTAGTGGTAAACGGGGTGATGGTATAAACAAAGGGGCGCAACCCGGAGAGGGCCATCCCGGCAGCCACCCCCATCATATTGGCCTCGGCAATGCCGCAGTTGTAGAAACGGTTGCTGTCGACGGTTTTGTACTGGTCGAAGAGACGGTTGCCGATATCCCCTGACAACAGCACAACACGCTCATCTTCAGTGGCTAGCGTGGTCAGCTCATCTGCAAAGGCATTTCTCATGATGCCACCCCCAGTTCACATTTCGCCAGCTCCACCTCATCAGCCGTTGGAATGCGGTAGTGCCAGTTGTTGTCATCCTCCATAAAGGAGACCCCCTTCCCCTTTACGGTATGGGCGATGATTGCGGTAGGTTTGCCGTTATCGTCGGGAAAACGGTTCAGTGCCTCCAGCAGCGCATCGATATCATGTCCATCCACCTCTACCGCATTCCAACCAAAGGCGCGCCATTTGTCGGCCAACGGGTCTAGTGCAAGGATCTCCCGGCTACGTCCTGTCGCCTGCCACTGGTTGAAGTCAATGATGGCGCAGAGGTTGGACACCCCCTGACTGGAGGCCATCATCGCCGCCTCCCAGATGGAACCCTCGTTGCATTCACCATCACCCAGCACGGTATAGACGTTGTAGGCTTGTCGATTGACCCGCCCCGCCAAGGCCATTCCCAATGCGATTGGAAGACCATGCCCCAATGATCCGGTCGCAGCCTCGATACCGGGCAGATATTCAGGGGTAGGCGGATGCTCTGCAAAGATCCCCCCATCCTCACCATATCGATCCATCCGCTCCTGCGGATAGTAGCCGCGCTCGGCCAACACCTGAAACAGCGCAGGAGCGCCATGCCCCTTGCTGAGAATACAACGGTCACGCAGTGGATCATCAGGTTGCTGTGGATCGACACGCAGCACCGAGAAGTAGAGTGCAGTGAGGATATCGACACAGGAGAGACAGGTCCCCAGATGAGGGGTTCGGCTCTTGTGCGAATTCTCGACAATACGTGCACGCAATCGGGCGGCCGTTGTTTCCAGTTCTGTAATGCTCATCCTATCCATGACTCATTCCATGATCCACTCCACACTATGGCTTGTGGATATAGTGGTCCACCTGCTGCTCCAGCTGTTCAAGATTGGCGTCAATCCAGCGTCCAACCTCATCAACCCCCTGCTCCAGCGTTACCCGGTCCTGCCACCCCAGTTGCGCTCTGATCTTGCTGCTATCGAGCAGATAGGCGGCATCCTTGCCGGGGCGATCATCGACAATATCCACCACCGACTCAAACCGCGCCTCCATCTTGTCGCAGATCAGCTGTACCAGATCCCGAATGGAGATCGTCGACTCGGTGGCGATGTGATAGGTCTCGCCTACCCCACCATCCAGCGCCAACTTCAGGGTGGCATCCGCCACATCATTGATATGGATAAAGGAGCGCTTGGAGTGGCCCCCACCATGGAGCTGCAGCTTCTTCCCCTGGCGGATATAGAGGATTGTGCGGGGAATGATGCGGTAGAGCTGCTGACCGGCACCATAGACATTGGCTGCACGGGTGGAGACTGCGGGAAACCCATAGTTATCGACAAAGGTCTTCAGACTCATATCCCCTGCCGCACGCGATGCCGCATAGGGGGTACTGGGGTTGAAGGGCTGCCCCTCCTTTACGTAGCCACTACAGCTTCCGTAGACCTCCGGCGTGGTGACATGGACATACTTCTTGAGGAAAGAGAGATCCTTGAGCCGATTGAAGAGCAGGGTGGTCGATACCGCATTGGTCATGAACCAGTGTTCGGGATGGAGCCAGCTCTCTGCCACCATCGCCTGTGCGGCAAAGTTGACGACATATTCCGGCTGCTCGGCCTCCAGCAGCTCGATAATTCGATCCAGATCGTGGTTGATATCGAGTTGATGGAAGCTGAAGCGATCTGCCCGCTGGGGGTGATCTGCATAGGGGAGGAAGAGGTCATGCTGTTCCGGGGAGCGGCTGATCCCGATCACTGAATAGTCGCTGTTCAATGCAAAATGGACGAAGCTGGCTCCAGAGAAGGCATTACTCCCTATGACCGCTATTTTCTTGTTCATCTCAGATAAAGTTCACGTGTGAACCGGGATGTTGAAGGGACCACAGATAGCGGTTGACCTCATCCATCCGGCAGTTTTTACGACACTCGGAGATGTTGAGTTCATTCAACATGAACTTCAACTGTTGTGCTCGCGCCTCCCCCTCCCAGATCTCCTGAAAACTCGACTCATTGATATTGCCGATACAGAAGCGCTCATCACCAGCAAAGGTCTGGCAGGTGTATACATTGCCATCGGCCATGATATAGCCCCAGAAGTTTGGGGTGGAGTAGCAGGTATCGTAGGGCGGTTTCTCTTCATGCAGCTTGTTCATTGCGTGGATACGGAAGATGATCTTGAATGCATCGGTCTCATACGCCTTCAACTGCTCCTCAAGATAGAGCATCGACTCGTACCGCAACCCCTCATATTCTCTGGAGATGCCGTATTGAGACTGGGTATAGGGTTTGATCACCAGATAGTCGGCCCCAGCATCTCTCAACCGCTCCGCCAGCGACCGCGCACCTTTCTCATTCTCCGGCAGCAGCAGCATCTGCCCCCCAAGGGTACAGTCATATCCATGCTTCTCTCGAATCTGCACCGCACGCTCGAAGCTGGAGAGCACCTGATTGAACTCCTGCCGCCTGGTCTGGTGCACCTGGGCGTAATCCGCCTCATTTCCTGCATTGATGCTGGCCTTGATCCATTTGCAGTTGCGCACAAAGGCTTCAGTATTACCCTCGCCAAACGGTACCATGTTGGTGGTCATCGAGGTATCAATCCCGACCGCCGTGCAATGGTCCAATATCTCCGGCAGCGGCTTCCACAGGGAGGGCTCCCCCTCACCGGCAAACATGATGCTCTTGACCCCGAGCTCTGCCATCTCAGTGATACGCTGCTTGAGGATCTCGCGGTCCTGCTTGGCAGACTCATGCCCAAGGTAGTCCACACTGCAGAAGGTGCAGCGGTGGTTACAAGCCCCCAACGGGGAGATCTCCAGATAGATCGGATAGAGCTTCTTCAGCTGTTCCCAATCTCCATTGGCATCCTGCCACTGGGCCACCCGTCCCGGGTGGTACATCAGCTTGTGGCTGTCAATTCGAAAGCGGTCACTCATCGCTATTCTTTTCAATGTAGTAGGTATAGAGCATATGGTTGAAGATCATGTGCATATCCTCAACCACACCATACTCCCCCACCTCTGATTCAACGTGCCAGCGAATATCGGAGAGCACCTTGAGCTTACCCCCATCAAAACCGGTAAGCCCTACGATGGTTGCACCACACTGCTTTGCATATTCAGCCGCCTTCACAATATTGGGAGAGTTGCCGCTACACGATATCGCAATCAGCAGATCCTCCGCCTTGACCCGGTTCCTGATCTGGTTGTAGAAGATGTTCTCATAGCCCACATCGTTGGCCATCGCACTGAGTACCGCCACATTATCAACCAGGGAAATGATATTCAGATTGAGAATACCTCTTCTCAACAGCCCCGCCCCCAGATCATTCTGCATATGGGATGCGGTTGCAGCACTCCCACCATTTCCGATCAGGTAGACCGAGGCACCACTTTTCTCGCACCGCTCCAGCTGCTCAACCACCTGAGCAAAAACATCACGGTCAATTTGATCCAGCTTGCTTTTCAAAGCCTCTATATATCGATCACAAAATTCATGGACCATACATCAACCTCAATCAATCACTCCAAAAAACATATAGGGATACATCACGCTAACCCGACCATTGCGAGGAGAGCTGGAGCACTTTATCGACAAGCCGCTGCGCCCCCATGCCATCCATCTTCTCCAGTGCCAGCAGATGCAGTGCCTCTCTTCTTTCACTATTCACCATTACATTACTCAGTTCGTTCACAGCCTCCTGTAGACTCTCCACTGCAACCGCCACTGAGGACTCCTTGAACGCTTTCCACTCCTCTTTATCCGGGCCTGCAGAAGTCGCAACCACCACCGTAGGCATACCGTACATCAACAGCTCAAACAGGCTCACACCATAGGCAACCAGGGCCACATCACACTGTTGATGGATCGCACTCAGATCATCCGGTGAATGATAAGTGGTCCACTGCAGATGCTCTACTGCATCCAGATTGGGAGCGGGAGCATATGGCCCTTGCACCCAGTGAACTTGGCTGTCTTGCGGCAGTATCTGCTGCAACAGACGAGGCAACTGCTCCCCAACACCATCGGTATCACTCCCTCCAATCTGGACCAGTACACTTTTCCGATCCTTGGAGGCATATCTGTATGCACTGTTTCTCTGCTCCAGCAGATAATAGTCCCATCCCACCATCAGCTTTCCTGTATCAACAGTCTGTTGATAATTTGCAGGCAGATAGTGTCCGGGAATCCAGAGCAGATCCAGTGACCCCTCCAGCTCCACAAAACCATCAATTGCAACCAGCAGCCGCTCTTTTCGCCTAGGGGCATTTGCCAAGGTCATCAACAACCGGCGAGATTCTACACGCTCCTTGAGATCAAAGAGGGTCACACGATATGAATCTGCATGCAGTCGATGGTATGCCTCCACCTCCTGCAACGTATTCAGCCACTGTTGTGGAAGCAGGGAGAGCCATGACAGCTCACGCCTCTCTCCAACAATCAACAGCTCTACCCTGGCCTTGGCATAATCCTGCAGTGCTCGAGCTACAACGGACGCTCTTTTGAGGTGCCCCAACCCCATCTCATGTCCCGCCTCCGTTACCAACAGTACGGAGAGCGGCTTTTCTCCTACCTGCTTCTGCTGTACCCCGCTGTTGATGGAGCGCAACCTCTCATCGCTCTGAAGCTGCTCGATCACCCATGGCAATGAGACAATCGATGAGTCCGGCTGATGCTGATACCAACGTTGGTAGATCGCCTGCATAAACTGGTAATCCGATGGCGTATCGACCGAAATACGATGCTCGGCTGCGAAGAAGATTTCAGGCTCCTCTACCCTCAGGAGCCGTGGCGATTGCAGATTGGTGCGCCCTGCGCCAACATGCTCTCGCTCATCCGGTGTTGTGGAGACGGCCACAATGCGGTTCCAGTATGGCCGTGAAAAGATGGAGAATCCTTCATGAATCGATTTTTGATGGGGAAGAGGAATGTTGAGGTCCACTGTATCGAACTCCTCCTGTAGCAACATCGCCGACAACATCCTGGAGAGGGTGGATGGTTCAATCAATGGAGAATCTCCACAGATATAGAGCACAACATCTGCCTGCTCCCGCTCCACCACCACATCCACACGCCCCATCAGATCATTGACATCCCCTGCAAAGGCGAAAATAGAGCGCCCCTTCTCTTCAGCCCATTGAACCAGCGGCTGGTTATATTCATCGGCGGTGGTTGCCAACACCACCCGGTCTATCTCTGAAACGCGATCCAGGCGTTCAAAGAGACGTTCAATCATCGGCTTTCCGGCCAGATCCAGCAGCTGTTTGCCTGGTAGACGGCTGGAGTTGAGTCGTGCACCAATAACGGCAACAACTCTCCTTGCGGGACTCACTGCTTCAACCATTGAGCCCTCACCTCTCGCAGTGGGCGCAACCCATCCACAGGATCTGCACGCCAGCTACGATCATCCAGTTCGGCGGGAACCGGCACCTTGATCCCATCTCCATCCGCCTGCATCGCCTGCTGTACCTGCTCGATCACAACAGAAATCTCTTGCGGAAGCCAGCAGTGCCCTGCCTGATACTCCTCACCCTGCCGATCCAGATCCAGATGGAATTCGATCATGCTGGCCTCCCAGCGATGTACCGCACGCTGAATAACTGCAGGGCTTACGGTGTGGTCTGACCACCCCACCCTGCAGCCAAAGTGGTCTCGCAGCGTCTGAATTGCCGCCAGATTGGCCTCCTCCACTGGGGTCGGATAACCGGAAACACAGTGCAGCAAGGTCAATTCACTCTCTGTGTATCGGTTCAGTACCTCAACGGCATGTGAAATCTCCTCCAGTGTGGACATACCGGTCGACAGCACAACCGGCTTTTCCGTCTCGGCACAACGCTGTAACAGCCGATCCCACAACAGCTCATAGGAGGCAATCTTGTAGAAATCGACCCAGGGCTCCAGCAGCTCAACCGCCTCCAGATCGAATGGGGTGCAACAGAAGGCCATCCCCTTCTCATGGGTATAGCGAGATAGCTCGGGAATAAACTCAACCGGCAGCTCCCACTGTTTGCGCTCACGGTGGGCTTTGCTCTTTGCAAGAATCTCTGGCGCAAACAGCTGATCAATACGAAAGAGCTGGAACTTCACCGCACTGCAACCGGCTGCAGCTGCAGCATCAATGAATTGCAGTGCACGATCGAGATCACTGTTGTGATTACTGGAAACCTCCGCAATAAATGCTACATCACTCAATGCACGCTACCTATGAATGGCCTGTTCTGAAGAAACGTTATGACAACAGATCCCGAACCAGCGCAATGACCTGCTGCTGGTCTTTTTCCGTCATATCGGGATATATCGGCAAGGTAAGGGATTTCCTATAGTATTTTTCTGCCTCGGGAAAATCACCCGAGGAAAATCCCTGCTGCTGATAGTAAGGTTGGGTATGTACCGGGATATAGTGTACATGGGCAACCACTCCCTTTGCTCGAAGCTGCACAAGCAGTTCATACCGTCGCTCTTCATACTCCTGCTTAAGGCCGACAACATAGAGATGGAATGCGGAATAGCAATCCACTGCCCTAGCTGGCAATTGTAGAGGCAGTGAGGAGAAGGCCTGATCATAGCGTTCTGCAATCTGATTGCGCTGCAGAATAAAAGAGTCCAAACGCTTGAGCTGACTAACACCCAATGCGGCTTGCAAGTCAGTCATCCGGTAATTGAAGCCCAGTTCAATCTGTTGGTAGTACCAAGGGCCATCGGCCAATTTTGTCATCTTCTCCTGATCACTGGTAATACCATGGCTACGCAATCGCCTCATCCGTTCAGCTAGAATTTCATCATTAGTAAGGGCCATCCCCCCTTCTCCAGTGGTCATGTTCTTCACCGGATGAAAGCTGAATACCGTGATATCACTATACCGCCCAGATCCAATCGGGCGCTTCCGATAACGCCCTCCTATCGCATGACAGGCATCTTCAACAACTGAGAAACCATACTGTTTGGCCAAATGAGCGATCACCTCCATATCACAGCAGAGACCACAAAGGTGAACCGCAACCAGTACTTTAGGGAGCCGCTGCTCTCTCTCGGCCTGAATCAGTTTCTGTTCAAGGGCCTCAGTGCTGATATTCCAGGTCACGGGGTCGATATCAACAAAATCAACCGATGCCCCACAGTAGCGCCCGCAATTGGCAGAGGCCACAAAGGTGATCGGGCTGGTCCAGAGCCAATCCCCCTCTCCCAGTCCAAGAGCAAGGCAAGCAATGTGTAACGCCGAGGTTCCACTATTGACCGCAATGGCATGCTCTGCACCGGTATAGTCTGTAATGGCCTGCTCAAAGCGGGGAACCATTGGCCCCTGAGTCAGGTAGTCAGAGCGCAGTACCGAAATGACGGCATCAATATCCTCTTCTGAAATTTGTTGATGACCATAGGGAATCATCAGTTGTAATCTTTCAGCTCATCTACGGTCAGAAAATGGGCGTTGGTTCCCGAGTTGTACTCAAACCCCTGCTCTACCGGATTCCCCTTCTCTCTTAGTCGATTGGGGGTAAAGCAGTTATTACCACGGTAATAGCGAATACTGGGAGTAATCACAAAGTGGTCACCAAACTCCAGTGTCAAGTGAGAGTCATCCTGTGGGCACATGATCTCATGCAATTTTTCTCCAGGACGGATACCGACAATGCGCTGCTCCAGATTCGGTGCCATTGAGGTCGCAAGATCCACCACTCGCATCGATGGAATTTTGGGGACAAAGATCTCCCCTCCCAACATACGCTCGAAGTTCTTCAGCACAAAATCGACCCCTTGCTGCAATGTAATCCAGAAACGGGTCATGTCAGCGTGGGTAATAGGCAAATGGTCCGATCCATCCTTGATCAGCTTCTTGAAAAAGGGGACCACCGAACCACGGGTGCCTACCACATTGCCATAACGCACCACCGAGAAGCGGGTATCCTGCTCTCCAACCATATTGTTTGCCGCAACAAACAGCTTGTCCGAGGCCAGCTTGGTGGCACCATAGAGATTGATCGGATTGGCCGCCTTGTCGGTTGAGAGCGCAATCACTCTCTTTACCCCGCACTCAATAGCCGCCTTGATCACATTCTCCGCGCCATGGATATTGGTCTTGATGCACTCCATCGGGTTGTACTCAGCGGCAGGTACCTGTTTCAGGGCTGCTGCATGAATGACGTAGTCCACATCGCGCATCGCCTGTTTGGTCCGCTCGAAATCACGCACATCCCCGATAAAGTAGCGCATGCAGCGATCATCAAACTCCTGCTGCATCTCAAACTGCTTCAGCTCATCTCGGGAAAAGATGATAATCCTTCTCGGTTTATAGCGCTCCAGAAGGGTTCGGGTATATTTTTTACCAAAAGACCCCGTCCCTCCGGTAATGAGGATATTGGCACCGTTAAACATGTGATTGCTCTCAGACAAAATAGACTCCTCTCAGATTATCGCACAATTACCAACCCTCAATTTCACCCTGCTGACTACGGTAAACCTCCAGAAGATCCTCTTCGGTATGGATATCCAGATTACCTGCCCGGTCATCCTCAAACAGGGTTGCTGTGATCTTCCAGGGATCTCCATAGTTGAGCAATGTTTCACGAGTCTGCGCCCAGACTGCATGTGGAATGCAGAGAGACTCCCCGTTCTCCTGGGCCAGCATCACAGCCCGGTCAACCACTTCAGGTATACAGAGAGGGAAATTGATATTGAGATTGACATGTACATCACAGGGATAGTGCTCCACCAGATGCTGGAACACCGGAACAGAGGCAATATTGTCTTCGGCCAATTCCGCAGGGCGCCGCAGCACCTCCACTCCAAAATCATGCGCAATACGTGCAATCAACTCACTCTCGGTAGAGACCACAATCTGATCTACCGAGCTCGCTTTTCGTAACGTCTCCACTCCCAGACCCAACATCGGTTTGCCAGCAAAAGGGAGAATATTTTTGTAGGTTAACCGCTTACTGCCCAAGCGGGCGATGATTGAACCAACCACATGCATCTTTTTATCTACTCCTTATATGAGCCACATTCATCACCCACCATCATGCTGGCGAGAGCCACAGTTGAGCAGGCAGTAACCGCCCACCCTCTCGCCAGGTCTCATCCATCTCGGAGAGAGAAAAAATCAGTCGAGCCAGCCTGGATGGGGTCGCCTGTTGCAGATCCAGCATCGGGAACAGTGCACAGGCTGCTGGATCCCAGCAAACACCCAGTCGTCGTCCATCACTCTCAACTACCACTTCACCACTACTGCTCCCCAACCCTGAGGTTGAGGTCACCAATGTGGACGCAGGTGCCCCATGCCTCACACCACGACAGGAGATCTCATCGAGAGAGAAACGCTCCCACTCATCACCACCATGTTTACACTCCACGGCCAACCCCTCCCCTACAGGAGGCAGCAGGGTAAAGTGCCCAATTCGTACCGTGCCCTGTTCCCGACTCCAGTTTGAAAGATCTATCGCATATCCCAGGGTTTCACACTGTTCAGAGACCGTAATCCGCTTCTTGAACACACCTTTCGCTTGATGGAAACTTATCTGCAGATGAATTCCCTCTTCATCTCTTATAATCGACCAATCATCAGGATAGTTGAGGTCTGTGGTCCGAGTATGTTCTACAGAACGTTCAACAACCATAACCCCCGAGTAAAAATCAGCCCCAAGTTCAATCTCTTCAAAGTACCCTTGGGTGATCGTCCCAATAATGGGCACAAAATCATGAGAACGATAGGCCAACGCAAGAATACTACCCCCACGAAACAGGTTCAGCGTACAGTGCAGGTGCTCATTACGAATCTCCAAATGGTGGCGTTGAGGATCCCAACTGAGCTGGGTATCTCCGATCAAAACCGTACCTAATGCAATCAGCTCAGCAGATGTATACCGCTGTATGGGCTCTCCAGAGAAACCAGACGGTCCACCAGAGGGTAAATCCTTCCCGAGACGCTGTTCAAACCAGGCAACCTCCTCTAGCGTGTCCTGCCATCGCTTTTCTGTAAGGTGGGTACGGAGGTCACTGGCCCACAAGCGACAAAGCCTCTGCTCGACCCTCTCTCTCTCTTCTGGATCCAGGGCAATCCCTGCATGCTTATCCAGCAACCGTGTAAAACGGTGACAACAGCTATTGAGCCAGAGATCATCACATCCGGTGATTGCCCAACGGGCAATATTGTATTTACGCTGCTTTTTTACCGGAATGGGAAATAGCGGGCTTTGCAAATCCAATAGATTCCAGCCACACTTCTCTTTGGGTCCAGCCTCCAGAACCTGACTGGGCAGCACCAGGGCAAATCGATCATCTTGTTGTATCCGCTCAAATAGCTGACCAATCCGCCTCCACTCTACCCCCTCTTCCAGAGAAGCCTCTGTGGAAAATCGCCCCGGGCGGAAGTCAAACACCTCCACATCATTTCCATATAACGACAGATATCGGGATTCAGTAGACAGGTGTTGCGACAACTCATCAATAAAGTCCTCCAGCACCAGCTCACCATGCACATAACGTTGAAAGCGCTGAAACTGGATCGATTGATTCCAGATCAGAGCCATTGGGGTCTCTTCCTCTCTGCCAACCATTTGAGGGTGATAACGCCACTCTCTGGGCCACTCCCGATGCTGCTCTGCCGGGTTGTCCCACTCCATGATTACCGCTCGATATCCTGCTTCACGATAGTGATCTACCATACTCACAGACCAGGCTTGCTCATTAACCAGCGCTATGGCGGGCTGAACGCCCAACAGAGATTGGTAGGTCTTCATACCACGCTGCTGATTGACCTGGTTGATCTGAGGCGGCACCAGCGGACCGATCAACTGTACATAGCCACTTCCAACCAGCTCACACCGCTGTTCATAGATCAATTGCTTGAATTGAGCCACCCATTCCGGGTCAAGCTGGTGAATACGCTCCAATGTATGGCCAGAAACTTCTATCCCCAATCGACAGTTCAGCATCTCGGCCAACTGCAGTAGCGGCCAATAGCAACGCTGTATCACCTCGGCATGCTGCGCTATCTCAATGGATGAATAGGATAGATTAAGGTGAAAACAGGTAAATAGCTGCAAACGGGTATCCATGACCGATCAGAGCCCCTTTAACCAGCTGTTTTAATGAATTTTTTACCCATTCTTCAATTGTATCATCCGCCACCTCTCAGCCCGACAATACATCCCTTTCTTTGCTGCATAAAAAAAGCCCAAGGTAAATTACCTTGGGCAACTCCAATCGCTTTACGCGAAGGAGAGACAGTCTTCATAGCTCAAGGCTTCTATGTGAACACCTTCCTTGGCTATGACTACTTAAACTGCAATTGCTGCCCCTCTTCTCTCTAAGGTTCAGCACCCGAGGAGATCACTGTGTTCTCCCATCGAGTATATGTCCTGTGTCTTGATAGTTTATCGACCCACCTTTGGAAAACCTGAGCAATATTGCAGAAAAAATAACTCCACCAGAGTACTACTGTACATTCAGGCAGTTATGTATTCAGAGTATATAGGCACCTCAACCATTGCAAGCAATCAACGCTCACAAAAAAGAAAAGACTCCATCATGAAAACAGTAACATACTGTTTTACAAACACAAACAAGCCCTATCAAAACACCAAAGCCGGGCTTATCCTCTCCAGGATGCACAGCGGTGTCGATCCGGTTGAAAAGAAATACGCCAAGAAAACCCGCTCTCAACCCCTGCAGGAGCTACTGAACACCTACACCTTGGATCAAAGGTCCCCAAGTAAATGATTAATCAATCACACACCGCTTTACAGGCCGATGCATCAGAGCTGCAGTCAGCTTGCATAACAATGCTTGAATTCTTTACTCCAGGCACTTTACACACACTGCGTGTACGCAACGTAAATTTAATCCCCTTCTGATAGTTGCAAGACACCTTGTACAGTCCATTTTTTTGTGAGACCGCTATGCTTACCGGCTTGGAGCTTTTCATTTCCACCGCAGGAATTGCACAACTCACATACCCCATAAACTCACCGTTTGAAGATTCCCAAAGTGCTGTATTCTTGCGACGCTTGAACTCCGCATAGGAGTCACAGAGTTCTGGATTTTTTGCGGTTGGGTCCCGTTCCACCCCACAACCATCTTTAAACATATGCTCTAACTCATTTTCTGCCACACATTGAGTAATCTTCTTGGCTTCAGAGATATCCGGGCATGTGATCGTATTGCCGTACGAGACCTGACCAAACATGGTCAGCGTGATCGCACCAAGCACTGCAACAAAAGTATTATTTTTCATGTTTTACTCCATAGCTTAAAATCGGTGATACAAAGGACATGCTCCCTTGTTTGAAGGGCTGAATTCTTAGAGGTGTTTCATAATCTTTAGTGCGCAACACTAGGGAACCTCTGAATAAGTCTGGGTAATTTGGATCACGCCCATAGCACCCAAGATCAAGGCGAAGATCGCAGCCAATAGCCAGCTATTCGCAAGATTTTCAACGAAGATATTGGGCACTATGGGCGTTAGACATTTACACATGACTTGTTCAGGGGTTCCTTAGTCTATAGACCACTCCTCATTAGTTGAAAGAGTTTAGCATTAGAACGCTATAGCGGCATACATCCAGCAACACATAGAAAAGAGCCCCCTCTCATCAATGGAACCTGTCTGCAGAACCTCAAAGATCTCACGGAATAACTCACCGGCCTTCCTGAGATAGAGAGTAGCCGTAGATTACGCTACCAATCACCATCAGTGGAGAGAGGAAGGCCCTGAAAGAAATCAGTATTTGAGCCTATTATTTCTGCTCCAATGTAAAGCTATTGGCTTTCAAAAACTCTCTAAATTCATCTGATATACGATCATCAGTTGCGACCTCTTCCCAGAAGGTTAAGGCCATCTGGAACGATGGGCTCGTTTCAAGTCTGGTAGTTGCCAACAATTGACTTGCATCAGGCAAAGTGAATTTGTACTGCTGCACCTCACCACTTTTAGGGGCAAAGCCCATGGAACACATATCGTAGATCGGCAGCAACCGGAACACGTCACCCTCAATACCCAAGGCAAGATTCCCTAGGTGCATATCCGTATTATTGATGAGTCTCCCAAACATCCACAGAACCATGGCATCAAATGCATGCTGCCAACTGATTAACTTCTTGTCATGAAGGGCACGCATGACAGCAGGCCAACCACTTCCTAGCCCTGTGAATTCTGCGTCCACACTTTCCAGTGAGATTTGAGGCATACGCCCATGCTCACCTACACGGTCAAATCTCTTGGACTCCAGAAACAGTCTACCGTCAGCCTCCACCAGCCTTGTCTCTGCCGCCGGGAAGCCTGCAGCATTGATCACCTTGGCTGCATAATGCTCAGTAATCAACACATCACGCCACCTCTGTGAGACACGATCATCCCCTCTGGGAGAGAACTTCACTATGACATGAGCAAGCCTCTCCCCGCAGTAGGCAGTGAACTTAGGTTGCTCCCCTCCGGCAGAAGAGCCCGGCACCCCTCCTTCCATAACCCTATCAGCCATTTCCGGGTAGTCCTCAACTTTGCTGACTACAGGCTGACGCCTAACGCGAATATGGGCCTGCTCACCAAACTGGAGATTGCCCGGCAGATCATCCCCATTGGAAACCAGATAACGCCCAATATGGTTTGTGTTCCAGTTCTTTGGATCAGATGGAAAATCATCTGAACGAGAGGACAAGTCAGCCGCAATCTGCCTCCCAATAAACCCTTGAGGACAAAGGTCCATCAAGAAGTACGGTAGATCATCATAGAACCCGCTTCCATCTTCACCCAACAATACTGAAGGCATTCCGGGAAGTGGCTCCACATAAAATCCACCATAAGCTAACGGGCGCACTCTGGCAATTGCTGCGTTATTTCCATAAGCATCAACTGCAAACAGAGGAAAAGCATCACCGCTTCCAAAAGCGTTAGCTGTCAGGGCATATTTAGGGGCACGACCAGCCTTTATCTTGACGATATGACCACCTAAGGCTCTAAGATTCTTTGAGACAGCAGCCTGCTTGAGCCCAACAGCTTCTTGTATCTCTTTAGAGGTAGCTGGCCCCAATTTCAGGAAATCAATGATCGGTTGCGACATAGCTTGGTAGTAGTATCAGGAATAGTTAATCCAACCTTAAGTTAACAGTAACCTAATGATTAAGCAAGAAATAGAACGACAAATAAACATCAAAAACAGTAGATTAATGAATAGTTATTTCATACAATGAAGGTACACGCAGGGCCCCCGAAAAGCGGACCCCTTCAACCGCCTGGCCCTGCACCCTATTTTGAAGGTTGGCACTTGAGGGAGTGCAATTGTGAGCAATCAAGATCGCATAGACGATGCCCGCTATGACGGTTCAATGCTCCAATAACCCAATGAATCCCAAGAAGACTGGAATCACTAGGAGTCTGTCGGATTTAACCCACCCGATTCTCATGCAACAAGTAAAATGAG
>CAYFOU010000033.1:0-12283 GCA_964344805.1 uncultured Piscirickettsiaceae bacterium
ATCAGCAATATATTCATTTAATATCAACATGATATTGTTTTTGAGGAGACTCTAAGTACCTACCATTCTAAGAGGGGAAATGAAATAGTGGCTATACGTAGAAATACGTATATTAGAGCCCGATGATCTTACAGTGAGCACTTTGCACGGAAGATGATTTTGCTTTCAGGCAAGGCAAAAATGCGCGCAAAGAGGGTGTTTACTGAAGTAAATGACTGATTGAGCACATTTTTAACGCCGCATGGGAGCAAAATGGCTTTTGTGGAAAGTGCTCACAACCACAAAAAAACCGGCCGGGTTCCCACCCAACCGGTCTTTTGAAACCAGTAAATCTTCTAAATTACTGTGCAGTCGGTGCCTCAGGTGCTGGTGCACGAGGAGCAGCAGTCGCCGCTGGCGCAGGGTACTGGTACTGAGGGCCATAAGGCATAGGCGCATAACCGTAACGTGGGGCGAAGCCATAACCACCATAGCGGTAGTAATCTTCGTCATCATCGTTATCCCACTCGTCCATCATCTCCTCCATCCAGTACATTGGAGTCCACTCTGGCCAGTCATTATCGTCGTAGTAGTCATTCCAGCTATTGTTGCTACCAAACCAACCCGCATTGGCAACGCTGGCAGTCATCAGTGACAGTGCCGCGATTGCAGAAAATGCAACTTTTTTCATGATCAAAATCTCCGAAAGCAGTGAAAAACCGTAGAAAGTTTCAACACTATACTATAACTTTATTGAATATTCAAGAGCCTTTTAAAAGGTGCCTCTAAAAATAGTGATTTTTTAGTGAGTGCAAGAAAGCACCGCACGGAGAACCGGAGTGTACATGCGAGTACATGAGGATTCGAGTACGGAGCTGACGTAGCAATCGCTAAAAAAGTGCATTTTTAGAGGTGCCTTTAAGCTACATTTGACTATCTGGGCAACCAGTAGATCATGATCAGGGAAAAGAGGGTGACAACGGCAACAAACCACTTGAAGCGCCGCAACAATTTCTTTTTTTCAGCAATTGAGCGCGCCTTCTGTTGCGGGTCCATGATTGTGCCTCCTATTCCAGTATACGGTCGATGGTGAGCTGCACAACTTCACTATTCTGTGTAGGACTTTGGGTCATTCCAATCAGATCCCCTGCACCCCCGGTTGCCACACCACTCTTGGTGACCCTGGCACCGATAATCGCATTTTCCACACTCGACAGATTATTCCCCGGCATCATCGCCATCGAATCATCGAGCTGGATGGTCGCGGGCAGATCGGCCACCGTTAACCGACGTGCCGCCAGTGGTGGACCATTCTCTCCCGTTGCTCTGGCGTAGACAACAACCACATCCTCCCCACTGACCCGATCACTCAATGCCGCATCCAATGCAACCGCTATCTGCAGTGTACGACCTGCAGCGGCCATGTCCATCAACGGCACTACGGCAACCCCCAGCTTCCGCTGCGCCTCTGCGGCCGCCTGATTGACCATATTCACCACCTCGGCATCGGGCGGTGCCACTTTGGCCAACCGCTCCCAGAAGCCAAGTGCCTGCTGATACTTGCCCTGCTCAAAGTGGATATGGCCAGAGAACCAGAGCGTATCGGTATGGTTGGGATCAATCTCCAACGCTCTGCTCAACTGCGCTATTGGCTCCCCCTCCCAGTTGCCCTGATACAGGTCGGCCAGCGCCTCACCATACTCCAGCAACAACTGTGGATCAGGTGTATCCCCTACCTGCTTCAATGCACGCTGAAACACCTCGACAATCTCCTGTGGCCCCTTACCAAGATAGCGATAGGACTTGGTCAGCATCAGCCACCCTTCTGTATTCTTCGGCTCCTGCTCCAGTTTCTGTTCCAGCTTCGCTACCGCATCCTCAAAGGCCTTTTTGCTCTGTGCCATCTCTGCCTGCTGTGAGGCTGCGGCCACATCAACGGCATCGGGTGAACCGATCTGGGTATAGACCCCCAAGGCGATTACTGGAACGATAACCAATACTGCAATTGCCCCCACTCGTCCGGCACCACTATCTTCATGCAGTTGCTGCTCTTCCCCCTCCATATCGGCCAGCAGCTCTCGCTTCAGATCGGCCTCCGCCTGCGCAAACTGCTCCCGGTTCAGCTCACCACCCTGCAGATCCTGCTTCAGCTCCTCCAGCCGTTGTTCAAAGATCACCAGATTGGTCTCCTTACGGGCCACCGCAACCGCCTTGCTGCGCCCCAGCAACGGCGGCAACAGAAACCCCATCGCCACCACAATCATGGCAATGGCCCCAATCCAGAACATCACTTCACTGCTCATTCTTCAATACCTCTGCCAGCCGCTGTTCTTCTTCTTCACTCAGCGGAGTCTCAACAACCTGTTCACTTTCAACCTTACCTGCTGCTGCACGCTGACGACGAATCTGCATTACCAGCAACACGCCACCCACCGGCACCAGTATCAATGGCAACCCCCACAGTAGCCAGGTACGGGAGTCAACCTGCGGACGGTAGAGGACAAAATCTCCATAGCGAGCGACAAACCACTGGCGGATCTCCAGATCGCTCTTGCCCTGCTTCATCATCTCGTAGACCTTGACACGGTGGTCCCGCGCCAGATCGGCATTGGATCCTGCTATCGTGGTGTTCTGGCACTTCACACAACGGATCTCTTCAATCAGCTGCTTGAAGCGATCTTCATCCCGTTGGGTATCAAACTGGAAACTGTCGATTGGTGCCGCCCACGCCAGCGGCATCATCAGAACCAGATACAGCCACAACCACCATCCCTTGTTTCTCATCAGCTATTCCTTGGCAGGCAACGGCCATCCGCCGCCTTCATCTTTTTCACAATGGCGAGGATATTCCCCACATTGTTCTTCACCTCCTGCGAATAGGCAGGATTGGGCTTCGCCACATCATTCAGCGGCCCGGTAAAGCGCTCGCAGATCCGCCCCTCGACATCGATCAGATAGGTCTCCGGCGCACCGGTCACCGCCCACTCCAGACCGGCCACGTTGTCACCATCATCTCCGGTCTTCAGATAGGGGTTGCCCAGCTTCTCAAGCCACTCCAGCGCCGCCTCACGGCTGCCGCCCGACTCGATACGGTCCTTCCAGTTGATGCTGAAGATCGGTACCTCTTTGGTTGCCGCCAGTCGCATCAGCACATCATGTTCAGCACGGCAGGAGGGGCACCAGGTGGCCCAGACATTGACCAGACTCACCTGCCCGTCGAGATCGGCACGACTGAAGCGCTCTTCAGCCACCAGCAGCCCCGGCAGATCAAACTCCGGTGCCGACTTGCCGATCATCGGAGAGTCATCGCTCTCATGGCGCGGATTGAGATAGAGCCCGGTGTAGAGCAGTACAAACAGCAGGGCGACAAGGGTAATCGGCAGGATTGCGCGGGAACGGGAGGCCATCGGTTAACTCTCTACTCAATAAGACTGGTTGTGGAACTGCTCGGCACCGGAGATCTCCGCCGCCTTCTTCTGACGCGCACGCTGTACAGCGGCATGCACCTGCTCCGGTGCAGTGCCACCCAAGTGGTTACGGGCCGCAACCGACCCCTCCAGTGTCAACACCTCGAAAACATCCTGCTGAATGACCCCGGAAAACTGCTGAAGTTCCTCCAGACTCATCTCCGCCAGATCTTTTTTCTCCTCTATGCCGTAACGTACCGCCTTGCCGACAATCTCGTGGGAGTCGCGGAACGGCACTCCGGCACGCACCAGATAGTCGGCCAGATCGGTTGCTGTGGAGAAGCCACGGATCGCTGCGGCACGGGTCATCTCCCCATTCACCTTCACCGTTGGCATCATATCGGCATAGACCTTCAGTGAACCCTTGAGCGTATCGACAGTGTCAAACAGCGGCTCCTTGTCCTCCTGGTTATCCTTGTTGTAGGCCAGTGGCTGCCCCTTCATCAGGGTGAGCAGACCGACCAGATGACCGAAGACACGGCCGCTCTTGCCACGTACCAGCTCCGGCACATCGGGGTTCTTCTTCTGCGGCATGATCGAGGAGCCGGTACAGAAGCTGTCCGGCAGCTCCACAAAACTGAACGGATCAGAGGTCCATAACACCAGCTCCTCGGAAAAGCGGGAGAGGTGCATCATCAGCAGCGAGGCGGCCGAGGTGAACTCAATGGAGAAATCCCGATCACTCACCGCATCCAGCGAATTCTCTGCCGCTGCATCAAAACCAAGCAGGCGGGCAGTGATGGTGCGATCAATCGGGAAGGTGGTGCCCGCCAGCGCTGCCGCCCCCAGCGGCATGATGTTGACCCGCTTGCGACAATCGACCATGCGTCCATAATCCCGCACCAGCATCTCGTGCCACGCCATCATGTGATGACCAAAGGTGATCGGCTGGGCGGTCTGCAGATGGGTAAAACCGGGCATGATGGTCTCCGCCTCACGCTCCGCCAGTGACAACAGCCCCTCCTGCAGGCGGTTGATCTCCGCCAGAATGGTATCGATCTCGTCACGCAGCCAGAGGCGGATATCGGTCGCCACCTGATCATTACGGGAGCGCCCGGTGTGGAGCTTCTTGCCCACATCACCGATCTGCGCCACCAGTCGTGACTCAATATTCATATGGACATCTTCCAGCATGATCGACCAGTTGAATTGTCCCTCCTGGATCTCCTCCAGAATCATCTCCAGCCCCTCGACAATCTGCTGCTGCTCTTCGATGGTCAGTACCCCAACCTCTGCCAGCATCCGTGCATGGGCAATCGAACCACGAATATCATAATGGGCCATGCGCTGATCAAAGGTGACCGAGGCGGTAAAGGCCTCGACAAAGGCATCGGTGGATTCGGTAAAACGGCCCGTCCAGGGCTTCTCGGTAACTTCGCTCATAACTCTCTGACTTCTATTTAAATCTCTATTGAATCGCTCTGGCAGCAGCGGCAATCGACTCGTCGATATAGGCGCTGACAAAATCACGCACCCCAAGCCCCACCATGCGCTTCTGCACCTCCTCTCCCTCACCGTTGAGGAAGAGCAGGGTAGGGGTCACCCAGACCCTGTAACGTTGACTCACATCCGTTGGCACCACCGACTTCCCGTTGAAATCGATGATCTCATCAAAACTGTCGAGGTGGATCTTGCGGATCAGCACCATCGAATCATATTCACGGTTGCGCAGCATCGGCACCAGATAGTCCGCCTCCATCACCTTGCAGTAGGGGCACTCCTCGGCCGAGACCATCAGCAACAGCGGCACATTGCGCTTGGCCGCAAGCGCACCATCCTTGCGCAGATCATCGCTCATCTCCACATGGTCCCGGCTGGCGATCGCAACACTGCTGCCCAGCAACAGTAGCCCACACACAATCGATCTGAAAAAACGGTTCACTTGTACTCCATTACAATGGTCGTTATCCAGCCAAGCTTCCTCATCTCGACAGAGACAATGCTCCGCCCGTTCCTATATACTCTGGCGCAAATTTGAACATTGTAACCCCAATCCGGAATCCAATCATGTTATCCAAGCTCCGCATCGCAACCCGCAAAAGCCCTCTCGCCCTGTGGCAGGCCGAATATGTAAAGAGTCGCCTGCTGGAGATCCACAGCGGGCTGGAGGTAGAGCTGGTAACCATGAGCACCAAGGGGGACAAGATCCTCGACACACCACTGGCCAAGATCGGCGGCAAGGGGCTCTTCGTCAAGGAGCTGGAGGCACAGATGCTGGAGGGGAAGTGCGATATCGCCGTCCATTCGATGAAGGATGTACCGATGGCCTTCCCCGAGGGGCTCTACCTGCCGGTAATCTGCGAGCGTGAGGTGCCGCTGGATGCCTTCGTCTCCAACAGCTATGAGCAATTTGAAGACCTGCCCAGAGGCGCCAGAGTCGGCACCTCCAGCCTGCGCCGCAAGTGCCAACTACTCGATCTGCGCCCCGATCTAGAGATTCTCGACCTGCGCGGCAACGTCAACACCCGTCTGAAAAAGCTGGATGATGGGGAGTTTGACGCCATCATCCTCGCCTCGGCCGGCCTAATTCGACTGCAGATGGAGGAGCGCATTCGCAGCCGCATCGCCCCCGAGGTGATCCTCCCCGCCGTGGGACAGGGTGCCGTCGGCATCGAGTGCCGCGAAGGGGACCAGGAGGTACTCGATCTGATTGCCCCCCTGAACCACGATGAGACCTCCACCCGGGTACGCGCCGAGCGCGCCCTCAACAACCGTCTGGAGGGGGGGTGTCAGGTGCCAATCGGCAGCTATGCCGAGCTGATGGAGGGAGATCAGATCTACCTGCGTGGACTGGTGGGCTCCGTTGATGGCGCTACCATCATCCGCAAGGAGGTTCGTGGTGCCGCAGCCGATGGCGAGACACTGGGCGTTCAGGTGGCAGAAGAACTACTGAAGAGTGGTGCAGAGGAGATTCTGCAGGAACTCTACGCCAACGCAGAATAGTTCCCGAACAGCGTGGGCAATCAACCTCTTCAGGGATTGGGCATTCTGGTCACCCGACCTGCCCATCAGGCAGAAAATCTGGTCCGGCTGATTGAGTCGGCAGGGGGTACCGTCTACCCCTTTCCCACCATCGAGATTGTTCCACCCCACGACCTGCAACCGGCCATCAATCAGATCCAGCAGCTGGAGCGATTTGATATCCTCCTCTTTATCAGCGCCAATGCCGCCCGTATCGGCATGGAGTTGATCACACAACACCTCTCTTTGCCCGATACGTTACAGATTGCCGCCGTCGGCAAGGCAACCACCCGCGCACTGGAGCAGGCGGGGGTCAACGTCGATATCCTCCCCACCAAGCGCTTTGACAGCGAGGGGCTGCTTGCTACAGCAGAATTGCAACAAGTAGAGGGGAAGCACATCCTCATTGTACGCGGAGAGGGGGGGCGCGAACTGCTGGCAAAGACCCTGCGCCAGCGGGGTGCCGAGGTCTCCTATGCCGAGGCCTACCGCCGTACCGTTCCCGAGCTCAACCCCGCCCCGATCCTGCAGGCGTGGCAGCAGCAGGCAATCCACGCCGCAGTCATCACCAGCAACCAGAGTCTCGACAACCTGTTACAGATGGTCGGTGAGGCGGGACAACAACCCCTGCGGCAGACCCCGCTGGTGGTGATCAGCCAACGCACCGCAGAGGTGGCACAGCAGCGCGGCTTTATTCACCCCCCCCTGCTCGCATCCAGCCCCAGCGATCCGGCAATCCTTGATACACTTGCCACCCTTGCAAACCTTCACAGCAGCGATAGAGAAGCATGAGCGAAACCGAAAAGCAGTCCGCTGAAACCACAGAGGCGGAAGAGATCATTGAAGCAGAGGTCCTCTCGGAAGAGGTGGCCGATACTCCCACCCCCTCCTCCACCCCTCGTCTGATCACCATTGCCCTGATCACCATTATCATACTGAGCGGCGTCTTCTGGCTGATCACCCAGGAGCTGAGTCAGCGCCTTACCCAGCAGCTCACCACACAGCTGAACACTCAGCTTGAGCAGCAGATCACGCTCAGCTCACAGCAGAGTTCCGCACAGGGGCAGAAGCACCGTCAGGAGATTGAGGCAGTACACCAGCAGATCAGTCAGCTGATTCAACAGGTCGAAACCCAGCGCGAGAGCAGTACCCGCTTCAACACCCGCCTGACCCAGCAGCAACAGGTCTTTGACAAGTTGCAAACACTGCTGGAAACCTCACTGCAGCAACAGGAGCAGCTGGTACAGCAGTTGCTGCGCAACAATCTGGAACAGAGCCGCCATCTCAATCAGAGTGTCGCCGCCCTCGCTCGCCGGGTGGACCGTCGCGAGAGCAATTTCCACATCGCTGCAGCACTGCGTCTGCTGCAGATTGCCGAAGAGCAGCTATTGATCGTCAAGGATCTGGAGGCGGCCCAGCAGGCACTGGCACAGGCAGGGCAGCAGATCAGCGCATCAGGTGACCCGATCCTGCTGCCGATTCAGGAGGTGATTCAGCAGGAGATCACCCAAATTCGTGAGACCCCAACCCCTGATCTGGCTCATGCACTCTCCCAGCTACATCAGACAATTTCACTGGTCGCCACCCTTCCCTTCGACCAACCCGGTGAATACCAGCCAACGGTCACCGCTATCCGGGAAGAGCCCACCCAGTGGAACTGGGAGTGGATCGCCAACAAGGTGTGGCAGGATCTGCTCTCACTGGTCCGCATCGACAAGCAGGACAGCGAACTGCCGGTGATCGCCAGTCGCTCAGAGGCCGAGTTGAGCCGATTGATTCTGCGCCTGCGGCTGGAGCAGGCCCAGAGCACCCTGTTGATGCGCAATACCCCGCTCTATCGGGAACGTATTCAGTCTGCCATCGACTGGCTCCTGATCTTTGACCAGAACAGCAGTGAGGTGATGGCACTGCGTAAACAGCTCAACACCCTGAAAGAACTTCAACTTCAGCTGGATCTCCCCACCATCGGCGAAGCCCACCGCAGACTACGTGAAATTGTCGCCGAGCGCCGCCGCCAGGCCGAAGAGGCCAAACAGCAGGCCGAGGCAGTCACTGAAACCACCACCGAAGAGGTGAGCGAATGAAGCGGATGCTGGTACTCACCTCACTGCTGATTGCAGTGACCGTAGCGGCCCTGGAGATGCGGGGACAGAGTGGCTACGTTCTGCTACGCATTGCCGGATGGAGCATAGAAACCAGCCCCAGCTTTGCCGTCATCACCATGCTGATCCTCTTCTGGCTGCTCCACCTTGCAATCAGCCTGCTGCTGCGCTTTATCCACACCCCGCGAGACCTCAAGCAGTGGAACCAGCGCCAACAGGTGAAGCGCTCACAGAAGCAGCTCACCCAGGGGCTGATCACCCTCGCCGAAGGAGAGTGGGAGAAGGCAGAGAAGCTGCTGAGCAAATCAGCCAAACACAGTGAAGCCCCGCTGATGCACTATCTCGGTGCCGCCAACGCTGCACAACATCTTGATGCAGACGAGCGTCGTGACGAATACCTGCAACTGGCCCATCAGGAAACCCCCCGAGCCGACTTTGTGATCCGCCTCACTCAGGCCGAACAGCAGATTGCCCATCAACAGTACAGTGAGGCACTCAAGCTGCTCAACCGGCTGAAGGATGAGCGCCCCAATCAGCGCAAGCTGCTGCAACTACTGGCACAATGTCTGGGTGCAATGGAAAAGTGGGAGGCTCTGCTGCAACTACTCCCCAAACTGCGCAAGCAGCACGCCTTCAGCGAGGAGGAGATCAGCCGTATTGAGCTGCAGGCAGAGACTCGCCTGCTGAGCGCACAGAGTGAGCGTGGTGGTCACGGTGCACTGGTCAAGCAGTGGAATAAGTTTCCAAAGAAACGACGCCACAGCCCGGAGCTCTTCTACCACTACATCACCCTGCTGCTGCAGCTCAATCACAAGGGGGAGTGCGAAACCCTGCTGCGCAAGGAGATCAACCACCAGTGGTCGGAGCAGTTGGTCACCCTCTATGGCAGCTTTGCCGGTGACCATACGCTGGAGCAGCAGCTGGAGACCGCACAAGAGTGGCTGATAAGCAATGAGGAGAGTGCGGCCCTTCATCTGACGCTGGGGCGTCTCTTTATCCGCAACAAGGTGTGGGGAGCCGCTCAACACCATCTGGAGCGCAGCATTGAGATCGAGCCCAGCAGTGCCGCCTATCAGGAGCTGGCGTGGTTGATGAAGCATAATCAGGATCTGGCCGCTGCACTGCACTACTTTGAACAGGAGGTTGCACTACTGCGTGGCGAGACACCGCTACCACGCAACGACAATTACCTGACAATAATCCCTGAAGAGGAGCCACAGACCGACTAGAACCAGCTTGGGTTCATTTAATCAAGCAGCATGGCAAAGAAAGTCTTGCGCTCGGCATCAGGCATGGCGCGATAGGTATCAAATGTGACATGCCGATCCGGTGCATCAAGGTTCAGCTCAATCCCCCAAAGCGGGCGAATGCTGGTCGGCAGCATCGCATAGCGTACATCCCCCAGAACATTGGGGCGTTCCGGATGCCAGGCCAGGAAGCTATCAGAGAAGAATTCAAAGCGCTCGATATCACGGTAGGCCACCGTCTGATCCGTTAATTGGGGCAGATCACGATTGACATCAAAGGCCTCTACCACATTACCGGTAAAAACCCTGGTATTGCCGGGCAGACCCACACGCACTGCATCAACGTAGTACATGCCATCTACCTGATAAACCGAACGCCATAGCAGCAGATTACCCATGGTGGGTTTGACCACCAGACGCTCGGGTAGATGACCACGCTGTTTGGCCTGTAACTGTGCAAGTGACTCGGCACGATCCTGCTGAATCACCCCGAGTGATAAATAGGCGACAGCAAACAGCAACCCTGCCCATGCTGCGAGCGGTTGATGTTTCACCACACCATAGACAATGGCTGCAATCAGCGCCAAGGAGAATACCGGATCAAAGATGGAGATAATGCTCCACGCGATCCGTTCATCATTGAATGGCCAGAGCAAGTGGGTACCGTAGCTGGTGCAGGCATCCAGAATACCGGCTGTCGCATATCCAAGCAACGCATAAAGATAGATCCTCTTGATCGTCAGCCGCTTTCTCAACAGTGGCCAGAGCAGCAACGACGCAATCAGGGCACCGAAGGGGATGAACAGCAGTGCATGGGTGAAATGGCGGTGATACTCCAGAAACAGAAGCGGATCTTCGGTCGAACGAATCAGCGCATCCGCATCGGCAAGCAGTGGTGCGCAAAAGCCAATCAATGAGGCCAACCGCACCTCATCGGAGGACCTTGCTCCACCTTGAGCAGCAGTAGCACCAATCAAACCCTGGGTAACTATGTCCATTGCAGAAACCTTGGTCCTGTTTCTCGAATCTGCATCAGGAGATCAGCGGGCAAGGCACCCTACAAGCTGCAATCTGGATGCAGACAACAGGGCAGGTTTTCCAGTCTTCAACATGATGAGAGTCTCAATAACGAGGGAAGTGTGATGTAAGTCATTCTCTCATCACAAACGACAAGCTGCCTTGACTTTACTCATATTCATCCTTCTGTTCAAAGGGCAGCCGTTTTCCCTGTACTACTCCCAAACCAACTGAATCATTGCAATTCCTGCTATTGCCTCCATAATATTGTTGAAATATTCAACAATTAAGAGGTTTCACCGTGGCAACCGTCAATTTCAGCGTACCTGAAGAGGTCAAACAGGCCTTCAACACCACGTTTGAAGGGCAGAATAAAAGTGCCGTGATCGCCAATCTGATGCGTGATGCCGTTGAGGCGGCCCAACGCAAAAAGAGAAGCGATGAGGCCATCCAGCATATTCTCGAGCGCAGGCAGCAAGCCCCCATCCTCTCCGAACAGGAGATCCAATCGGTCCGGGAAGAAGAGCGTCCATGATTCTGGTTATCGACGCCAGTGTTGCATTGAAATGGTTTTTCCAGTCCCATCCCGATGAACCTCATACAGAACAGGCGCTCTCCATTCTTGAGGGCATCATCAACGGACAATACCACTTACATCAGCCCCCCCACTTTTTTGCTGAGGTAGCGGCTGTACTTACACGAAAAAAAGAGCTCGGAGCCGCTCAGCACGATCTGATTGATCTGCGAAATATTGAAATGGAAACCATTGAAAATCCTGCCTGCTATACAACGGCAATGGAGCTTTCAAAAATACTCAACCATCATCTGTTTGACACCCTCTATCACGCCACTGCACTATTTGAAGAGGGTGCCACTCTGGTCACGGCTGAGCAGAAATACTTTGAAAAATCACACCATCTGAAAAAAATTACTCTTCTATCCGAACTCGGTTAACGCAATAAATCATAGCGTTACAGTCGACCAAAAAACTCGGTAAAACAATACCCTATATTCGCCTATTGTTACTTACCCGCAGCCCCGGCAATCTCAAAAGAGTCCGAATAGAAGCGCTTCTCCGGCAGCTTGCGCTGGGTACACGCCTCCTTGCAGGCATTGACCATCACCGGCGGACCAGCTACATAGACATCTCTCCCAGAGAGATCATAGAAGTCTTCGAACACCGCCTCGTGGACAAAACCACTACGCCCCTCCCAGCCCTCATCGGGTTCGGAGAGTACCGGGGTAAATTTGATATTGTCGTACTCGGCAGCCCACTGCTCGGCCAGCTCCTTGAGGTAGATATCCTTCTCGCCACGCACCCCCCAGTAGAGGTGGATCATCTGTTTCATCCCCAGCTCAATGGCGTGCTCAATAATGCCCTTGATCGGCGCAAAACCGGTACCCCCGGCAATCATCACAATGTCGTTGCGGGAATCTTCACGCAGGTAGAACCCCCCCAGCGGCCCCTCTATACGAAGAATCTCCTTCTCCTGCATCTCATTGAAGACAT